>JBDTPU010000352.1:0-2241 GCA_039932535.1 Gallionella sp.
CCGCGCGCTTGATGATCTTGTCGTCGATGTCGGTGATGTTGCGCACGTAGTTCACCTCAAAGCCACTCGCCTTGAGCCAGCGGTACACCATGTCGAACACCACCAGCACGCGCGCGTGGCCGAGGTGGCAATAGTCGTACACCGTCATGCCGCACACATACATGCCGACCTTGCCTGGAATTAGAGGAACGAATTCCTGTTTGTCACGCGCCAGCGTGTTGTAGATTTTTAACATAATGATTAAGGTGGAAGAGGATGGAAAGCGCGCGCAACATAGGCGATGATGTCCTCCACTTGTTGCTCTGACAATACCGATTTCCACGCCGGCATGGAAGTGCCCGTCAACCCTTCGCGTATCACGGTTCTTAATCGTGTTCTGGTCATGGTGTCCATCGCCGCAGATTTAGTCAGGTCGCGTGGGTGTGGTTCCATGAAGCTGCCGATCCAGTTGCGAGCGGTGCCGTCAGCCGCATGGCAGAAAGCACAGTTCTGCTGAAACAAGGTTTCACCGCGTTGCTCCATCTCAGTCAGTCCGCTTAGTTTGGGAGGTAGTTCGTGCAAATGATATGGAGTGGCGCTGGTCATGGCATCTACAGCCATATTTTTCTTTGCATCCGAATTATTATTCGTGGGCGGGGCTGCGCGATTATTATTTCCGTCCAGATTATCACCAGGAGAAAACTGGTTGCGCGGATAAGACACGGCGCGGGATTCCCAATGAATATCGTCGTTGTTTTCTCGGGCACGATCATGGCAACTCACGCAGGAAGTCATGTACAGCCGTTTGCCGTTGGCCTGTTGCGGGGTAAGTTGTTCCCAAGGGGTATCAAGTGGGATTTCGCCGAGCGCGAAGGGGTAAGCCGCAGCGTAACGTTCATGATTGAACCACCCGTTCGCCTCGGTATGGTAGCGGGTGTTCTCCGCTTTCGCGACCATGAATTCCTGCCGCACAAAATCGGTCACTGCCGCGATCTCATTGGGTTCCAAAACATTGGCGAAACTCATCATGGCGGTACCCGGACGACCGGACTGAATGGATTGCAACATGCGCTCCCGGCTTAGAGAATTGGGCGAGATTCGGGTGAAATCTATCGGCTTCGGCGTGAGCAAAGTTGCGGCCAAGGTGCGTGCGTTACCGGAATAACCGTGGCAGTAATAACAGCGGAAATTATAGATACGCCTGCCCAATTCCAAATCACCGGTAGCCATGCCATTACCAACTGCGACTACCTGACTTTGCGCCGGGGTGCTGCTTGTGTGCGGTTCGGATCTGGAACAGCCGCCCAGCGCGACTATGGCCGCGAGCAGCAGAATAGCCCGTTTCATTTATTCCTGTTTCCCCTTGCTTTCCTGGGGCGCATTAATGAAATTCTGAAACACAAATTCGGCAACGTCGGCAATTTCCTGCGCACCTAAAACTTTCCCCCACGCAGGCATATTGGTGCCGATCCGACCGTTAGTAATGGCCTCGAACAGGACGGGTCGGTTCAATCTTTGTCGTGATGTCTCAAGCAGAAAATTGCGCGGCGGCGGGGTGATGAAATAAGCGCGAGGACCGTTTCCGTCCCCGTGTATGCCGTGACAAGTGAAACAATTTTTCATGAAAAAATCGCCGCCTCTGGCAGGGTCACCCTTCAACCCCAAAGGCATAGGCAGTGACATGTCCGCAACGGCTGGGACAGCAGACTGCGCAATGACTTGAGACTCCACTATGGCAGGCACAGACGGCGCAATCGCAGAGGCGGACGTTGCAGCGACTTTGCCGGGACCTGCGTTGAAAAATAGCAAAATTGCCACAGCGCAAGCAATCAGCAGTGTCGCGATTACAATTTTCTTCATGATGGATTTTGGGCAGATTATTTCTTGGCGTGAGCACTGGACATGAAGGCTGCGCGGATAAAGTCTACGATGGCTTCAATATCGCCCCGGCTGAGTTGAGTTCCATAGGCCATCATGGCGGTGCCGGGCCGTCCATTGGTAACAGAAGTGATCATGCGTTTGCGGGTCAATTCAGCCGCAGCAGCGGGCAAAGTGAAATCTCGCGGCGGTGGTTGCATTCTTCCGGTGGTTGCACGCGTGCCCGTCTCGCCGTGGCACATCGCACAATTCGCCATATATAACTTACCCCCCCGGCTTGCCAGCAGCTTGCTGTCTGGCGCAGCATGCGGGGTGGCGTCATTTCCCAGCTTCATGAATGTCTTGCGCACATAATCCACCACGCCCTCGATTTCCGCCGGGCTG
>JBDTPU010000353.1:0-3129 GCA_039932535.1 Gallionella sp.
AGGTTACCCTCTTAAACTCGATGCATTATTGTCTTGACTGAGGGGTCCACTGTAGTTCCCGTCGCCCCCACCACAACTAACGGTAAAAGGTAGTAATAAAACAAGAAATATAAACCTGAAAGAAACCAAAGAAGAGTACTTGTGCACTTTCATGACGGATTCCCCTACGTTATCGAAAACCTTAAATAGGCTAGGTGCTATGACAGGAAGTCTGGATTAATATTTATAGCTAACACCAACCGTCCAGATGTTGCTACGACTAGAAAAAAAAGAACTGCCGATGTTGTAGCTATCCAAATCAAGCCTCATTGAAAAAGCACTGGTATAGTCATACTTCGCGCCAACCCCATAGGTTATATCGGTTCTTATACCGCTAAAGAAAGGGGTGCCAGCAAGACCGGTTACGCCGGCTGTAACTTGAATAGAAGCAACACCCACTTTGCCCAATAAGCTGAATTGATCAGTCAGAGGCAACATACCAACCGCAGCTCCAGTCCAACCATTGATTCTGGCTGACGCAGTAACTGGACCGGCAAGGTTTCCACCGGAGGCACTGTAGGTCACATTATTCGAACCAATGAACCCCCCTTCTAAAGCCAAATTTTTGTTTATTTGATAACCAACATCCAGATTGTATACAGTGGGTGTGCTCATGCTGGATGAAAATCCATTTTTCCCCGCATCTGTCAGTTCATAATCTAGCAATGGCTTAACACCGCTGCCTGTTGTTTGCCCGATTGCACCAAATAAATACCAACCATTGTCACTCGCAAATGCAGTTGTTGCGCCAGTCAAACTAGCGATTGCCATAACGATCAAAGTAATTTTTTTCATTTCCCCCCCCTAATATGAAGTTTGTCGAAACATGGAATTCGTACCGCAACAATCGCGCCATGCATATTAAAACCATTACTTAGGAAGAAGACATATAGAATAGTTAATGAAGGGTATTAAACAGCAGACAAACGGTGAAATTAGCAGCGCGTAAGATAAAAACAGCAGTGAAGAGGGGCTGGCCGATATGTACTTCTTTCACCACAGTGGTAATTTAATAAACTGTGGCTCCGACCAAGCTCAGTGTTCGGCCAGCCCTGTAATCCAAACGTTTAGAGAGGATATTGCGTGTTTTATAGAACATTGATATTTTTGATAACGGTTATCTTATTAGAGGGGTGCGGCACTTTAAAGACGTTGAGCCCTGCTGGAAACCACGTTGATATCTCTCTCCGTGGAATGAAAAGCCGTTGTGAGACAATCCCTAGAATTTATAGCGGCACTTGTTTCGAGGTATGCAAGCTTTATGGTGAGCCGAGCTATACTGCAAACTCAGGTTTAGCAATTGGTGGTTTACCTTTATTTATATTCGACATCCCACTCTCCCTTATCATGGACACATTAGTCCTTCCATACACTACGATAAGGCAATTTAAGGACGGAAATATTTTCGTGAATTAAGTCACCTTAAAATTCTTACTTTCATTCCCGTCCGCTGCTACTGTTTGCCCGCGAAGCCGTGCCCGCTGCCCTAAGGCGATTTCCACCTCGCGCTGAAAGTTTATCGTGCGCGCCGCTATGAGCGAGAGGGTCGCTACGCAGTAGCGGGGCACCCAACGGCCTACTCCTTGCGGGTGGATTCGCCCGAAAAATGAATTTATAGAAGCTTCCCTGTGCTAGAATGCGCGCCCTTTTCAATAGCAAGGCTGTATCCATGTCCCGCCCCATCCGTAATATCGCCATCATCGCCCACGTTGACCACGGCAAGACCACTCTGGTGGACAAGCTGCTGAGCCAGGCCGGTTCTTTTGCTTCTTATAAACATATCGCCGAGCGCGTGATGGATAGCAACGATCTGGAAAAAGAGCGCGGCATCACCATTCTGGCAAAGAACTGCGCGGTGGATTACGAAGGTGTGCATATCAACATCGTGGATACGCCTGGTCACGCCGACTTTGGCGGCGAAGTAGAGCGCGTGCTGGGCATGGTGGACGGCGTGTTGCTGCTGGTGGATGCGGTCGAAGGTCCGATGCCGCAAACCCGTTTTGTTACCAAAAAGGCACTTGCCCTCGGCCTGCGTCCCATCGTCGTGATCAACAAAGTGGATCGTAACGGTGCGCGCCCGGATTGGGTGATCAACAAAACTTTTGATCTGTTCGACAAGCTCGGTGCGACCGAAGAGCAGCTGGATTTCCCGGTGGTGTACGCCTCGGCATTGAACGGCTATGCCACACTGGATCTGGCCGAGCAGAGTACCAACATGCGTCCGCTGTTCGATGCGGTGCTCAAGCACGTTCCGGCGCCGGATACCGATGAAGATGCGCCGCTGCAATTGCAGATTTCCGCGCTGGTTTATTCCAGCTTCGTCGGACGTATCGGCGTGGGTCGCGTGCGCCGTGGCCGCGTCAAGCCCGGCCAGGATGTGATGGTGATGAATGGCAATAAACCGCCGAAGCGCGCACGCATCAATCAGGTGCTGGGTTTTCGCGGTGTCGAGCGCGTGCCACTGGATGAAGCGCTGGCGGGCGACATCGTGTTGATCAACGGCATAGATGAAATCGGCATCGGCGTAACGCTGGCCGATATCAACAAGCCGGAAGCATTGCCGATGCCCAAGGTCGACGAGCCGACGCTGACGATGAATATGATGGTGAACACTTCACCGTTGTGCGGTCAGGAAGGCAAGTTCATTACCAGTCGGCAAATACGGGATCGTTTGAACAAAGAGTTGTTGGTGAACGTGGCGTTGCGGGTGGAAGAAACCGACAACACCGATGTGTTTCTGCTCGCCGGGCGCGGCGAATTGCATCTGACCATCTTACTGGAAACCATGCGCCGTGAAGGTTTTGAAATGGGCGTGGGCAAGCCTCGTGTGGTTTATCGTGACATCGACGGCCAGAAGTGCGAGCCGTTTGAAGTGTTGACCGTAGACGTAGAAGACACCAATCAGGGTGCGGTGATGGAAGAGCTGGGTCGTCGTCGCGGCGATTTGCAGGATATGCAGCCCGACGGCCATGGCCGCGTGCGTCTGGAATACCGTATTCCGGCACGTGGCTTGATCGGCTTCCAGTCCGAGTTTATGACCATGACACGCGGCACCGGCATCATGGCGCACGTGTTCGACGATTACGCGCC
>JBDTPU010000354.1:0-3320 GCA_039932535.1 Gallionella sp.
GCGAAAAGGAAGCGATGGAATTGCGCGATGGCGACAAGCAACGCTATCTGGGCAAAGGCGTGCTGAAGGCAGTGGAATATGTGAACACCGAGATCGCGGAAGCGATCATCGGCCTGGATGCCGCCGAACAAGCCTTCATCGATCAAACCATGATCGATCTGGATGGCACCGAGAACAAATCGCGTCTCGGTGCGAATGCGATCCTCGCCGTGTCAATGGCCGTGGCGCGTGCCGCAGCCGAGGAAAGCGGCCTGCCGCTGTACCGCTATCTGGGTGGTTCCGGCAAGATGGAAATGCCGGTGCCGATGATGAATATCATCAACGGCGGCGCGCATGCCAACAACAATATTGACATGCAGGAATTCATGATCATCCCGGTCGGCGCACCCAGCTTCCGTGAAGCGTTGCGTTATGGCGCGGAAGTGTTTCATGCGCTGCACAAGTTAATCGATAAAAAAGGCATGCCCACCACAGTGGGCGATGAGGGCGGCTTTGCCCCCAATTTGCCAAGCAATGAAGCTGCACTGCAACTGATTGTCAAAGGCATCGAGGCCGCCGGTTATGTGCCCGGTCAGGACATTGCAATCGGTGTGGATTGCGCCAGCTCGGAATTTTACAAGGATGGTTTCTATCATCTCGGTTCCGAAAAACTGAAATTGACTTCAGCACAATTTGTCGATTATCTCGCCAACTGGACCGACAAGTATCCGCTGATCAGCATCGAAGACGGCATGAGCGAACACGACTGGGGCGGCTGGAAATTGTTGACTGAGCGCCTGGGCAAAACCATTCAGATTGTCGGCGATGATGTGTTCGTCACCAACACCAAAATCTTCCGCGAAGGCATCCGTCAGGGTTTGGCGAATTCGATTCTGATCAAGGTCAACCAGATCGGCACCTTGACCGAAACCTTCGCGGCGATCGAGATGGCCAAGCGCGCCGGCTATACCGCGGTGATCTCGCATCGTTCCGGCGAAACCGAGGACTCCTTCATTGCTGATCTTGCGGTGGCCACCAATGTGATGCAAATCAAAACCGGCTCCCTGTCGCGCTCTGATCGCATGGCGAAGTACAACCAACTGTTGCGCATTGAAGAAGATTTGGGTGATATGGCCTCTTATCCGGGGCGAGACGCGTATTATCAGTTGGGCTGATGCGTGCTGTCACATTGATACTGGTCGCTTTACTGCTGTTATTGCAGTATCCATTGTGGCTGGGCAAAGGCAGTTGGTTGAAAGTGTGGGACTTGCATCGCCAACTGGAAGCCCAACTGCAAGCCAATCAGCAGACTCAAACGCGTAACGCCGTACTGGATGCGGAGGTGCGGGATCTCAAACAAGGCACCGCGGCAGTCGAAGAGCGCGCGCGCAGCGAGTTGGGCATGATCAAGCACGATGAAATTTTTTTTCAGATCCTGGAAGAACCCCTCGTTAAAGAAAAGTAAGTCGGCATCGCCTCCTCCTTTAGTCATGAGCAACCCCATGAACTTCAGACAACATTTGTGTGTCGGAAGAAAAACCCCCTGATCCGTGTACCCGAATCCGTGCACCGAACTATTTTTCCATTTGGCACTCCAAGTTTGCGAGTGCTAGAATTACTCATTCAAGGAGGAAACACGATGATTGCTACAATGAATTTACCCATTCCCTCTGCGGTAGGCAGCTTGGAAAGTTACGTCCAAAGCGTAAACCGCTTCCCGATTCTATCGCAGGAAAAAGAATTCGCCCTGGCGACACGCTTCAAAACCGAAAATGACCTGGACGCAGCACGGGAGTTAGTGCTCTCTCACTTGCGCATCGTGGTCAGCGTGGCGCGTGGCTATGCGGGTTATGGACTGCCGCAAGCCGACCTGATTCAGGAAGGCAATATTGGCCTGATGAAAGCGGTGAAACGCTATGACCCGGCGCGCGGTGTGCGTCTGGTGTCGTTCGCCCTGCACTGGATACGCGCCGAGATTCATGAGTTCGTAGTGCGCAACTGGCGGCTGGTGAAGATCGCCACGACCAAGTCACAGCGCAAACTGTTTTTCAATCTGCGCAGCCTGAAGAAAGGCCTGGAGCCACTCAAACCGCAGCAGATCAGTGAAATCGCGCAACAGCTCAATGTCAGCGAGCATGATGTGATAGATATGGAAGCACGTTTCTCCGGTCATGAGATCGCGATGGAATCCAGCGGGGGCGATGACGAGGAAAGCTATGCGCCAATTAATTATCTGGCCGATAATGCGGAGCACGAACCGTCGCAGATTCTGGAAACAACCGAACGCGAGCACCTGCAAATATCCGGCTTGACGAATGCCTTGGCGGGTCTTGATGAACGCAGCCGCCGCATCGTGGAGGCACGCTGGCTATGCGAAGACGGAGCCGCTGCGACGCTGCATGATTTAGCTGCCGAGTTCAAAGTGTCGGCTGAACGCATCCGCCAGATCGAACAAAAGGCGATGAGCAAGATGCATGCGACACTGGCTCAAGCAGCTGGGTAATTCCCTCTTGATTCTTACATAATTCGCAACGCCATCATTCCCGCCCTGCGGCAGGTTCAGAATAAACTGACCTGCGGTCAGGCGGGAATCCAGCCAGACCTTTGGCTGTTGTTCAAACCCCCTCGATTCAGACTTGCGCGGGAATGCTGTGGCAGTTTTTTCATTCTCCTAATTTCATACACTTGACAAGTAACCGGAAATCATTGTAATTTACCATTTGGTTAATTACAAAATGGGTTATTCATCAAGATGCCCCCTGACCATCTGAGCGCCACCTTTGCGGCACTCGCCGACTCAACCAGGCGCGCGATCCTTGCGCGTCTCGCTTCGGGCGAAGCATCGGTCACCGAGCTCGCTGCGCCATTCGCAATGACCACTCCGGCGATCACCAAACACCTCAAAGTATTAGAGCGCGCCGGCTTGATCACGCGCAGCCGTCAGGCACAGTGGCGGCCTTGCCAACTCAATGCAACACCGCTACATGAAGTTGTGGATTATTTAGAACAGTACCGTCAGTTCTGGGAACAAAGTTTCGATCGCCTGGAAGCCCATCTTAAAACCCTGCAAATCCCAAAAATCCGACAGCCGAAGGAGAAGAAAAATGGACGCAAAAAACGCTGATACTGCCCACGAATTTTTAATCACGCGCACTTTCGATGCGCCGCGTGTACGGGTGTGGCGGGCATGGACCGAGCGCGAGCAATTGATGCAGTGGTTCGGCCCGCAAGGATTTACCATGTCGCACGCCGATCTTGATCTGCGCCCGGGCGGCCACTTTCATTACGCGCTGCGTTCGCCGCATGGTCAGGAAATGTGGGGCAAGTGGATATTCCGCGAG
>JBDTPU010000355.1:0-8402 GCA_039932535.1 Gallionella sp.
GGCTGCGCAAGCGGTCAAGGCCATCGCACATCCGTTACGCCTGAAAATTTTATGCATACTCGGCGATCAGGAAGTCAGTGTGCAGGATATCGTGGAACAAGTCGGCACTTCACAAAGCAACATCTCGCAGCACCTGTCGATACTGCGCGACAAAGGTGTCTTGACAACCCGTAAGGATGCGAACCGGGTGTTCTACCGCATCGGTGATTTGCGCACATTGAAATTGATCGGGATGATGCGCGATGTGTTTTGTAGTTCTTAGAATCAAACTTTAAAAATCTCCCCACAGCGCTTGCAGCACGGCGAGTCCCGCGATGGCGGCAGTCTCGGTACGCATCACGCGTGCACCCAGTCGTACGGAGATAAATCCACACTGCGATGCGGCGGTGATTTCTGCCTGGGAAAATCCTCCTTCCGCACCAATCATTAGCATGACTTTGCCTTGCGGCGCAGCTTGTTCATGCAACGAGGCGGTTCCCTCAGGGAGCAAAATATATTTCGCAGCAGGTATTGTTTCGGGGATCATTGTGGTTTGTTGCAACCACCCCATAATGTCCAGCGGTGCGTGGATTTTCGGCAACACATTGCGACCGCATTGTTCGCAAGCCGAGATGGCAACCTGTTGCCAATGTTCCAGCCGTTTGGTGGCGCGTTCGACAGACAGCCGGGCGACACTGCGCTTGGTATCAAGAGGCTGGATTTCTGTTACACCCAGCTCGGCGGCTTTCTGTATCACCCAATCCATTTTTTCGCTGCTCGAAAGCGCCTGCGCCAGTACGACATGCAAGGGTGATTCGCGCCGGATGTTGGTCGCGCTAATATTGGCAATGGTGACGCGCTTGCCATGCAGAGCGGCAATCAGCCCATGACATTCATTGCCGATGCCATCGAAAATTTCCACCGCATCACCTATCCTTAAACGCAGTACACGCGAGGCATGGTGCGCTGCATCCGGCGGCAGATCAAACGAGCCGCTGAGCGGCATGGGTGGGAGGCAATAGAAGCGTGGCATATTCAAGGAGAAAATAAATGATGATGAGCGGCGTGATAATATACTGTCTCTGAAACCCTCTGCAGAATTTCTACACTGGTTATTTGCGGGGGGACGTTAACAAAAAAATGTCAGGGATATTAAATGGTCAGTCTGCAACCCCCGCTCTGTGATTTTGGCTGGAAAGCCCGCGATTTCGATTTGCCCGGGGTGGATGGTAAACGTTATACCCTTGCCAATTCGCGCGGTAAAAACGGCCTGCTGGTGATGTTCATCTGCAATCATTGCCCGTATGTGAAATCCATCCGCGAGCGCATCATCCGCGACACGCGCGAGTTGCAACAGCACGGCATCAACAGCATCGCGATCATGTCGAATGATCCCGCAGAATATGCCGAAGATTCTTTCGACAACATGCAGCTGATTGCACGCCAATACAATTATCCATTTCCTTATGTGTGGGACGAGACCCAGCAGGTGGCGCGGGATTACGATGCGATTTGCACGCCGGATTTTTTTGGCTTCAACGCCAATCTCGAGTTGCAATATCGCGGTCGGCTGGATGCCTCGCGCAAGGAAACGGTCGCTGATGCTCCGCGCGATTTATTCAACGCCATGTTAAAAGTGGCCATGACCGGCCAAGGGCCACGCGAGCAGATCGCCAGCATGGGTTGCTCGATCAAGTGGCGCAGTGAAGCGCCGGATGGCAAAGGGAGTCCGGCATGAGTCATTCAAACCACAGCATCCGAAGCGCTCCCACCGGCATGAGCGCGCTGCTCAAAGCGGTGATCGCGGCAGTCAAACTGGTGACGGCAGAAGAAATCATGCCGCGTTATCTCAAGGTGGCGCATCAACGCAAGAGCGATGGCAGCCTGTGTACCGAGGCGGACCTTGCCGCGCAAAGCGCATTGAGCAAAAAACTGCAAGCCATTCTCAATGTGCCGGTGGTGGGCGAAGAAATGACGTCCGCTGAGCAACGCGCGCGATGGAAGGCAGGTCATGAGGGCCTATGGTGCATTGACCCGCTGGATGGCACCTCCAATTTTGTGCGCGGCCTGCCGTATTTTGCGGTATCTGTCGCGCTGTTGCGCGAAGGCAAGAGTGTGCTGGGTGTGGTGTATGACCCGGTGGCAAATGAAATGTTTTCCGCCGAGTACGAGCGCGGCGCATTTCTGAACAACGAAAAATTGTTGAGCCGCGAAGCAGGGGTGCCGCTGGCGCACGCGCTGGCCTGCGTAGATTTGAAACGCCTTAAAAAGAAATTGGTTACACAGCTGGCCGTTCAACCGCCGTATAGTTCGCAGCGTAATTATGGCGCGAGCGCGCTGGACTGGTGCTACAGCGCCGTCGGACGTTATGATATGTATTTGCATGGTGGCCAAAAGCTTTGGGATTATGCTGCCGGTGCGTTGATTTTTATGGAGTCGGGCGGCCATGCATGCAGCATTGAGCACGATGATTTTGCCGAAGGCGATATCTGGCAGCGTTCGGTGATCGCGGCGCGCGATGCAAATCTTTTCGAAGAATGGAAAGCCTGGATCAGGGCGCAGTAGGGCAGGTGCAGTTCCTGCATTAAAGGATCGTCGTGAAAATATTGATATTGGGTGCAGGGCAGGTTGGTTCTACGGTAGCAGAAAGTCTGGTTGGGGAATCCAATGATATTACCGTGGTGGATTGCGATGGCGAGAAGCTGCGCCAGTTGCAGGATCGGCTTGATTTACGCACGCTGACCGGCAATGCCGCGCATCCTTCGGTACTGGAGCAGGCGGGTATCGCTGATACGGATATTCTGCTGGCCGTCACGCAAAGTGACGAAGTCAATCTGGTGGCCTGCAAGCTGGCCGCCAGCCTTTACAATACGCCGACGCGCATCGCCCGAATTCGCGCCACTGATTATCTGTCCCGGCAGGAAGTATTCAGCGCTGATAATTTCTGCGTGAATTTTTCCATTTGTCCGGAGCAAATCCTCACTGAATACATCGTTAAGCTGATTGAGTTTCCCGAGGCGTTGCAAGTGCTGGAATTCGCCGCCGGCAAAGTTTCGCTGGTCGCGGTGCGCGCTTTTGAGGGCGGACCGCTGGTGGGGAATCCGCTGAGTTTTTTGCGTACCCACATGCCCCAGGTGCAGACACGTATTGCGGCGATATTCCGCAAGGATCGGCCGATCACCCCCCAGGGCGACACCGTGGTACAGGACGGCGATGAAATTTTTTTTATTGCGGCCACCGACAATATCGGTACCGTGCTCCAGGAAATGCGCCGCAGGGTCAAACCCTGCAAACGGGTGATGATCGTCGGTGGCGGCAATACCGGCTCCCGGCTGGCAAAAGCGCTGGAGCGCGATTATCAGGTCAAACTGATTGAATACAACAAAAAGTCCTGCGAAAAATTAGCCGGGGAACTCACCCGTACGCTGGTGCTGAATGGTGATGGCACCGATGAAAAACTACTGAAGCAGGAGCATGTCGGCGACGTGGATGTATTTTGCGCGCTCACCAACGATGACGAAAACAACATCATGGCGTCATTGCTGGCCAAGCAGAGCGGCGCGCGCAAAGTGATTGCGCTGATCAACCGCAGCGCCTATGTCGATTTGGTACAGGGCGGCAAAATAGATATCGCGCTTTCTCCGGCGCATGTCACCATCGGTTCGCTGCTGGCTTACGTGAGGCAAGGCGATGTGGCCGCGGTGCACTCATTACGGCGCGGCGCCGCGGAAGCGCTGGAGCTTATCGCGCACGGTGACCGCCAGTCTTCGCGCGTGGTAGGGCGGCGCATTGATGAAATTGATTTGCCCCAAGGCGCGAACATCGGCGCGATCGTGCGCGATACAGGGGTCATCATGGGCAGCCGCGATGTGGTCATTGAAGCCGAAGATCATCTCATCATCTTTGTGGTCGACAAGGCAATAGTGCATAAAGTCGAAAAACTGTTCCAGGTTGGCCTTGGCTTCTTTTAAATGCAACGCACCTTAACGGTTATCCATGCTTTGGGATTGATGCTGATGGTATTCAGCGTCGCTTACCTGATGCCGATTTTAACTTCGCTGATTTATGATGATGGCACGCTGATCGATTTTTTGCTGACCCTGGTTTGGACACTGGCCACCGGAATCCTGATGTGGTTGTTGACACGTCGCCACAAAGACGAACTTTCCATCCGCGACGGTTATTTACTGGCGGCGACGATGTGGACGGCGATGCCCGCTTTTGCAACGATCCCGATGCTGCTGGTGATCAAAGACCTGTCATTTACCGATGCCTATTTTGAAACCATGTCCGGGCTGACCACCACCGGTGCGACCGTGTTGCGCGGGCTGGATACTTTGCCGCCCGCCATTAACATCTGGCGGCATGAGTTGAGCTGGCTGGGGGGCATGGGCATCATTGTGCTGGCCGTGGCTATCCTGCCTTTGCTCGGCATAGGCGGGCGGCAATTATTCAAGGCGGAAACGCCCGGCCCGATGAAAAATTCTGCGCTCACGCCGCGCATCACCGAAACGGCGCGCAATCTTTGGCTGGCTTATCTGTGCATCACCGTTGTCTGTATGGTGTCATTAAAAGCTGTGGGCATGAGTTGGTTTGATGCGGTCTGCCACGCCTTCTCTGCGATGGGACTGGGTGGATTTTCCACCCATGACGCCAATATCGGATATTTTAATTCTCCCGCCATCGAATTTGTTTTGATCATATTCATGCTGCTGGCGGCGATGAATTTCGCCACGCATTTTCTGGTGTGGCGGGAAAAAAATCTGAAGTTATATCTGCGTGATACCGAGGCTGTTGCCATGCTTGCGTTGATATTGATCAGCTGTCTGGGTGCATCGCTGCTGCTGTGGCGGCATGCCACCTACCCAAGTTTCTGGAGTGCCTTGCGCTACGCCAGCTTCAATCTGATTTCTATCGCCACCGACTGCGGTTTTAACAGTGCGGATTTTAACCAATGGCCGATCTTTGTGCCGATGTGGATGTTACTGCTCAGTTGCGTTGCCGTCAGTTCAGGTTCTACCGGCGGCGGCATCAAGATGGTGCGCACGCTGATTTTGTTCAAGCAGGCCGGACGCGAATTCCGCAGATTGCTGCACCCCACCGTGATTAATCCGATGAAGATAGGCGGCAGTGTAGTGGCCAACAATATCGTGTTTGCGGTACTGGGATTTATTTTCCTGTATTTTATGGTGGTCGTCAGCCTGACCTTTGCACTGCTGATCAGCGGTCTGGATTTCATTTCCGCATTTTCTGCGATCCTCGCCTGTATCAACAATGCGGGGCCTGGACTGGGTGTAGTGGGGCCAGCGGGCAACTATAGTGTGTTAACTGATTTTCAGACCTGGATTTGCACGCTTGCCATGTTGACCGGGCGGCTGGAAATCTTCACCGTGCTGATTCTGTTTACCCCGCATTTCTGGCGGCGCTAAAACATTGTGATAGAAATATGGGAAAGCCCGCGCAGTAGATTTATGTGGTTATATATAAATCGCCATGACAGCGGCGGCGAGATACGTTAGCATTGCCGCCCAAAGCTGTCTCAACAGCTTTTTAAAGCCGCCCAATATTTAGAGCCAATTTAAAACAGGATGAGTGCATCAGTGCTAATGCAAGAGGGAGCAGGATGAGCGAAGACCTGCCATTGTCCGGCGTGAAAGTGTTGCTGATCGACGACAGCAACACGATCAGGCGCAGCGGCGAAATATTCCTGTCCCAGGCAGGCTGTCAGGTCATCCTTGCAGAAGATGGATTCGACGGCTTGGCCAAGGTGGTGGATAACCAGCCGGATGTCATTTTCGTGGATGTGATGATGCCGCGCCTGGATGGCTATCAAACCTGCGCACTCATCAAAAAACATCAGCATTTCAGAAATACTCCCGTGATTATGTTGACCAGCAAAGATACGCTGTTTGATCGTGCGCGCGGCAAGCTCGTCGGTGCCGATCAATATTTGCTTAAACCTTTCAACAAAAAAAGTCTGATCGAAACAGTCATCATGCATACCCAAGAGAAAAAGGAAGCGGACTATGGGCATTAAAAAAATATTGGTGGTGGATGATTCGGCGACGGAACGTCATTTCATCGGGGAAATATTAAGCAAAAAAGGCTACGAGGTTTCCTTTGCCGAAGACGGCGAAAAAGGCGTGGCACACACCAAGCTGCACAAACCGGATTTGGTCATCATGGATGTGGTGATGCCCGGCATGAATGGGTTTCAGGCGACCCGGGCGATTTTCAGTGATCCCGATACGCGTCATATCCCGGTGATTATCTGTACCACCAAAAATCAGGAGACCGATAAAGTTTGGGGCGTGCGCCAAGGTGCCAAAGACTACGTGGTCAAGCCGATAATCGAAGCAGAATTGTTAAGCAAAATTGCTGCGTTGGGCTAAAGTTCTCCTCTATGTCAAAGCGGCTTAATCTACGCGAATTCCAGCAGAACCTGATCGACCGGATACAGGCAAAGGATATGTCTATGGAGCGGCTGTCGGCACTGGGCGTGCAGATAGCCGGAGTCAACTGGCTGGTGGAAATGGTGGACATAGGCGAAGTGTTGGCCTTGCCGCCATTAATCAGCGTTCCATTCACCAAGCCGTGGTTTCGCGGCGTGGCCAATGTGCGCGGCAATCTGTATTGCGTCGTGGATATGGCGAATTACGCGCACAGCGGGGCAGCGTCGGGCGATATCAATAATCGCGTGTTGCTGGTGGCACCGCGACATGTTTTTAATGCAGCACTGCTGGTTGATCGCGTGCTCGGTTTACGCGACACACGGGGCTGGCAGCAAGCTGAGGTTAATGGGCAAATCGAATATCACGATGAGCAGGGCACGCCTTGGCACAAGCTGGATGTGCCGGGCTTGCTGGAGCAGGCGGAATTTTTGCAAATAGGCATTTAGCCATTCGGCTTTTTCAGGAAATTCCCTACAGGGAGAGGAATAACATGGCATCGAAATCGACATCATCCTCATTAAAATTAAAAGTATTGGGGATAGCCGCAGCAACTTTTTTTGTGTTGACCGCAATTGCTGCTTATCTGAGTACTCGGGAAGACAGTAACAGCGTGCGCTACGTTGGGCAATCCAGCCAGCTGCTGATGTTGTCACAGCGGCTTGCCAAAAATGCGCAGCAAGCGTTGACCGGTAACCCGGCGGCGTTTGATGCGCTGGAGGAAAGCAAGGCGAATCTGTCCGGGATTCTAACCAGGCTGGACAAGGGCGAGGGCATATTGCCCGCGACTACAGGAACTTCGCGCGCCGCGCTCGACGACTTCATGAAGAACGCAAATAAAACCCTGTCAGATGTGCAAACCTTGCAGGCCGGGCATACCGGCCTGGTGACGCTGGCGGCGATCGTGTCCAGGATAGATGCAGTGAGTGTCGAGTTGCGTGGCTTGACACAAGCGATGAGCGACGCTTTTAGCGGCGCACCAAGAGAGCAGGTGTCCCGCTTTGCGCTGGCCACCGAGCGTATCGGTAAAGATGCGAGCGGGCTGCTGGGATTGGACGTGGCGACGGATCAACAAGTGGCCAGGCTGGGAGCCGATACTGTTGCGGCGCAAGAGAGTCTGGCTGCGCTGCCTGCGGCAGATGCCAATGTGACGCGCGCGCGGAATTTGTTTGATGCCACGCGCAAGAATGTCGAGATTGTGATTGCCCAGATGCGTAACCTGGTGGCGGCAAAAAGTGCGGCCAAGGCAATCGTCGATGATTCGGATTTATTGTTGAAGGGCGCGCAACATCTGGCCGATTCCTATCAGTCATCTTCACGGACTGCCCCTTTGGCTGCCTTGCTGTGCGGCCTGTTGTTATTGCTCTCGCTGTTGTGGCTGGCCAAGGCTTATGTGGACGATTCGCGTCATCGTGCTGCAGATGCGGCGCGCATCAATAGCCAGAATCAGAATGCGATTTTGCGTTTGATGAACGAGATGGGCGATCTGGCGGACGGCGATTTGACGGTGCGCGCTACTGTCACGGAAGACGTGACCGGTGCGATTGCCGACTCGCTGAACTACACCACCGAAGAGTTCCGCAAACTGGTGTCCCGGATTATCGCTGCGGTGGAACAGATGGGGCACGCGACCAAAGACGCCGAAGATATTTCCAGGGGGCTGCTGGATGCCGCGCAGAAACAGGCCAAGGAAATCCAGACGGCAGGCGAAGCGGTGCAATTGATCACTCAGTCCATTAAAGAAGTGGATTCCAGCGCGGCGCAATCTGCCAACGTGGCGCGCCGTACGCTGGTGGCGACCGAGCAGGGTGCGCAGGCGGTGCGCAATACCATCAGCGGGATGGACGCGATTCGTGAGCAGATTCAGGATACCTCCAAGCGTATCAAGCGGCTCGGCGAAAGTTCGCAGGAGATCGGCGAAATCGTGGATTTGATTTCCGACATTACCGAACAGACCAATGTGCTGGCGTTGAA
>JBDTPU010000356.1:0-2015 GCA_039932535.1 Gallionella sp.
CATTTCTGGCACCGGATTTTGAGTCCGGCGCGTCTACCAGTTCCACCACCCCGGCCAAGCGGGGCGCATTATCCATGAAGCGGCGCGCCATATCAACTACAATCCCGGCTTTGAAAAATTTCTGTGCTATTCATGCGTACCGATGAATTTGATTTTGTTTTGCCTGCGCAGCTGATCGCGCAATATCCGCCCGCGCGGCGGGGTGCCAGCCGGTTGTTGTATGCGCATGATAGCGTGCTCGAGGATCGCCGTTTTGCCGAGATGGTGGAACTGGTTCGGCCCGGCGATACGCTGGTGCTGAATGACACGCGCGTGATCAAGGCACGTTTGTTGGGCCGCAGGGAAAGTGCAACAAAGTCACGCAATTCTCTATCGACTAAAGCCGATGAGAAATTGACAGGCGGCAAGGTCGAGGTGCTGGTGGAGCGTGTACTGAATGCACATGAAGTGCTGGCGCAAGTGCGCGCCAGCCATGCGCCTAAAGCCGGGGGACGATTACTATTGGCCGACGCTTTGCAGGTTGAGGTGCTGGGGCGCGAGGGCGAATTTTTTCACTTGCGTTTTATCGCTGCGGAAAACGTGTTGGACTTGCTCGATCGCCACGGTCAATTGCCTTTGCCGCCCTACATCACTCATGCGCCGGATGAGGAAGACGAGCAGCGTTATCAAACCGTGTATGCAAGTGTGGCAGGCGCGGTGGCGGCGCCCACTGCGGGTCTGCATTTTGATGAAGCGATGCTGCAAGCCTTGCGCGATAGGGGAGTGCGGATTGCCTATGTAACTTTACATGTCGGCGCGGGCACCTTTCAACCGGTGCGCGCCGAGCATATACACGAACACACCATGCACAGCGAACGCTACGAAATTCCGCAGAAAACAGTTGACGCGATTGCACAAACCCGCGCTGCAGGCGGGCGAGTGATAGCGGTGGGAACGACCAGCTTGCGCGCGCTGGAGAGTGCTGGCCAGGCAGGATTGCTGCAAGCCGGAAGCGGCGAGACTCAAATTTTTATCACGCCAGGTTATCGTTTCCGCTTGGTGGATGTGCTGCTGACCAATTTCCATTTGCCCAGATCCACGCTGCTGATGCTGGTATGCGCCTTCGGCGGGGTGAATGAAATGCTGGCTGCTTATCGCCATGCAGTGGAAAAGGAATATCGTTTCTTCAGCTATGGCGACGCGATGTTGATTGAAAGAAAACCATGAAATTTATTCTGCATACTACCGATGGCCTCGCGCGTCGCGGCAAACTTGATCTCACCCACGGCACTGTCGAAACCCCCGCGTTCATGCCGGTCGGCACGTATGGCACGGTGAAGGCAATGTCGCCGGTTGAGTTGCGCGAGATCGGCGCGCAGATTGTGCTGGGCAATACTTTTCACTTGTGGCTGCGTCCGGGGCTGGAGGTGATCGCAGCACATGGCGGGCTGCACCGTTTCATGGGATGGGACGGCCCGATACTTTCAGATTCGGGCGGTTTCCAGGTGTTCAGCCTGGGTGCCTTGCGCAAGATCACCGAGGACGGTGTGACGTTTCAGTCGCCGGTGAATGGCGATAAATGTTTTCTGTCGCCGGAAGAGTCGATGCGCATTCAGAAAATATTGAATACCGATATCGTGATGGTCTTCGACGAGTGTACACCGTATCCGGCGGACGAAAAGACAGCGGCGGAATCCATGCGCCTATCGCTGCGCTGGGCTGAACGTTCCCGGCGCGCGCACGAGGGTAATACCAACGGTCATGGGAAAATGTCATCCTTGATAAGCGCCATGCCCGTTCCCCCCACCCAAACCCTCCCCCGCGTTGCGGGAGAGGGGACAAACGATTCGCTGCGCGAGCCTAATCCTAACGCGTTATTCGGTATTGTGCAGGGCGGCATGCACGAGTATCTGCGCGATGAGTCTCTGCATGAGCTGGAACGCATCGGCTTCGACGGCTATGCGATCGGCGGGTTGTCGGTGGGCGAGCCCAAGGAAGATATGTTGCGCATCCTTGCCCACACCGGGCCGAAACTG
>JBDTPU010000357.1:0-4305 GCA_039932535.1 Gallionella sp.
GAAACGCACCCGCGATGAGGCGGAAGCGGTGGAATTTTTCAAGACTGCTTAACCCGTCCAGCTCTACATTGGCTTTCCGCCTCTCACCAAACGAACATTGAGCGATTCAGCTCGGCTTTTAAACTTTGCGCCTTCAGAACCGAAGCTAAGTACATAAGCATTGCCAGGATCAGCAGGCTCAGTGGCTGTCCAGAAATAGCTCGCGGGCGTTTCCGGAAAAAGCGCAAGATTAGTCCGTGGATTGGAACACTGGCGCTCCACGATCATTGCCAACTCAAAAATCTGCGGCACACGCCAATCACTGTGACCGGCATAGCCACCCTGCTGATTGAGCCTACCTGCCTCATCTTTTGCCGATTGCCAAATATAGGTACGCGGTGCGCCAGTACATGTGGCACCTGACCAGACCTGCCCCAAGGAACAGCGCATCCATATCAGTTTTGATTGATTGTCGGTCAGTGTCCCATCGCCATTGTCCTTGAATTGCTCAGCATGGATAGACATCGGATAGGACTGGGTATCGCAGGTTTGTCCTGCCCACGCCGGTGACCATAGCAGTGTATTGCCCAACAGCAAAAATAAAAAAAAGCTCGTCTTCATTTTTCAACTCCTCTTGTAAAAAAAGCAAGCGGGCGACCCGCTTGCTTGAAGTTTTCCCGCTTGAAAAATAATGAGCAGGAATGCCATAACGGCCACTGATTTATTTGTCGAAGCCGATACCTGAACCTTTTTTCGGAAAGCCTGGCCCCGACTTTACTATAAACGGCGGAGTCTGCTTGGTAGCCAAGCCGGGTTCGATCTTGATACCGCGGTACATATAGGTAGCATATGCCTCCATCGCCACCATGTCCGGGCCATTAACATCAAGTGCTGTCCCACCTTGCGGTACCATGATGCACCAGTTGATCATCTCGCGTATCGGAATGACCCGACCCAGATTCGCCTGAAACTTTGGGAATGTCTGAGGGTTTGATGCTGCCGCATCCGGATGACAGTTGCCGCAGGCCAGCCCATTGGTACTCATCGATGATTTGGTGCCGTGCCATAAATCGCGACCATGATCCACCACGGCAAGCAAGGCCTTTTCTTGTTCGGCCAACTCAGCTTTGGTAAATGGCTCTCTGGCCAGCGCGGGATTAAACGCGAGCAAGCCGAGCAACGTAACAGGTGCGATCAATCCCACAACAACATTTTTAATATTCCTTTTCATGTCTCTTCCCTCCTTAGATTTTGAAGCCGTTTTTCATGGCCGGAGTCAACATATCCCCGAATGGGTCGTACTGCATCTGACCGCTGAAGTTGCTCTCCAGATCTATGTGCTGGGCACCTTCACCATCCTTGAAGTTGGCTGGATCAGAACGGTTCATTTGCATGTTGGGATAGGCCTGTTTGACATCAGGGTAAGGCCACGGCCAGGAGGTGGACAGCGTCCCGACAGAGGAAAGATTTCCTATCTTGTTGTAGACCGTCTGGTGTACATGCCCGTGGAACGCCATGACACGTTCGAATTTCGAAAGGATACTGCGAATCTCCGGCGCGTCCTCGGTTTGAAAATTCCAGCGCGGGTAGTAATCCCATAGCGGTGAATGGGTGAACACAACGACCGGAGTATCCGGCTTGAGATTTTTCACATCTTTTTTCAACCAATCAAGCTGCTCCTCGCGCACACCCCACGGTCCGGCTATTGGACTTTCGAGCATTTCCATCACGCCCATTCTTTCTTCTGCGGACATTCCGGCTGCAGTCCAGAAATCGCGTACCAGAATGGAATTCATGCCGATGAAATGCACGCCCTTATGGTCAAAAGACCAGGTCGGGCTGCCGAAATGTCCGCGCCATGCAGCGCCCATGTCTAAATACCAGTCGTGCTCGCCGGGAATGTAATGGATGGGCATGGTTAATTTTGAAAGAATCTTCACGCCCTTCTGCAACTGGTCGTCTTTGCCATTCTGCGCGATGTCACCACAATAAACGACGAAATCCGGAAGCGGTTTCATACTCATGACCTGATCAACCGCATCGGCCATCTGAGCATCAAATTTGTGATCGGCCATACTGAAAAGATGCGCGTCAGTTAAAATCGCAAATCGGAATGGACTCACCTTTCCCTTGCCTGCCGCCGCTTCGGCTACTTGCACCACCCCGAAGTTGATCCCGACCGCACTTGCCACCAAGGTTGCCAAACCGGCCTTACCCGAAATCGTAAAAAAATCTCTCCTGCTCATTTTGTCAAAGTCAGTCATTACTTTTCTCCCTCTCCGTATGGAATAATCCAGATAAGCTCTCGGGTGCCGAGAACGCTTCGACTACTTGTAAAAGACTTATAATATTTTTATTGATGATGGTTTAATTGTTGATGGCTTGAGCTTCAAGTTTTCAACGGTGCGATTTAAGAACAAATACCTAAATCAATCTAGCGGATTGTGTGAATCGAAACTATTTACAAAATCAATCGCTCCCCCGAGAAGCTCGAAAACAAAGAGCCGGAGGAAATCGTAGGCTTTACAATGGATTTTATGAATCATAATTATTTATAGAATCAATCGTGCAAGCTGATACGCGCATTGATAATGTAAATCTTGTTTGATTATTTCTTTGAGGAAATGCCAGGTCGATATCCTATGGGTATTATTGTTTCTAATCCCATTTAAAATAAGGCAAACCATGACTCTGCAAGAATTGCGCTATATAGTGGCACTGGCGGATGCGGGGCACTTCGGCCATGCGGCCGAGATCTGCTTCGTTAATCAATCCACGCTCTCCACGCAGATCAAAAAACTGGAGGATTATCTCGGCATTGCCTTGTTTGATCGCAGTCTGAAATCGGTGACGCTCACACCAGCAGGGCGTGAAATCGTGGATTCTGCCCGGCGTATTATCGAAGAAGCCAACCGCATTTGTGAACTATCCAAGCAAATCAAAGACCCCATGGTGCGCGCCATTCATCTCGGCGTCATCCCCACACTGGGACCGTATTATCTCCCCCATGTTCTGCCTCTGGTTCATGAGCATTTTCCGAAATTGCGCTTGCTGTTACGAGAGGAAATGACACCGCATGTGCTTGCCCATCTGACCGAAGGAAAGCTGGATGCCGGTCTGCTGGCGCTGCCTTTGCCCATCGACGATCCTGCTTTGGACATCGTGCCGCTATTCTGCGAGCCGTTTCTAGCCGCCGTGCCTGCCGACCATCCCTTGGCCGCAGCAGCAGAAGTTCATATTGATGACTTGATTCAGGCCGGTCTTTTTTTATTGGAGGAAGGGCACTGCTTGCGCAATCAGGCCTTGGATGCCTGTCGTCTTGCAGAACTCGACAATGAGGAAATTCGTGCGACCAGCCTTGAAACACTCCGGCAAATGGTGGGCATGGGACTGGGAGTCACCTTGATTCCTGCGCTGGCCGGTATGCAATCTCATGACCTCGGTACCCGTGTCGCACTGCGTACGCTCACCGCCCCGGGCGCATCACGCAACATCGGGCTGGTGTGGCGGCGACGTTCGCCCATTGCGCCCACCATCGCAAATTTGGCGAAGTTCCTGAAAGACTTGTTACCGCCTGGAACGCTGGCGGTGAAATAACAAAAAAACCTTAGACAATTTCCGCCCACAAATCGTGGGTATCCGAATCGATAATTTTTACTTCAACAAAATCGCCTGCATTTAATTGCTGGCCATTTTCGATGTAAACCAATCCTTCTGTCTCCAATGCATCGACTGAACTGCGCAATCATCACTTAAAGCAAAGTGCTTAAAGATTAATATGCTACGAAAGAGATAGAGGTGTGCTGAAGATCTGCGACCCACGCATCATCACCAAGCAATAAGGAAAGCGCATCTGGCAAAACCTGCCGATGAGGCTAACCCGTGTGGCGGCGGGCACGGTGGAATATTTCAAGAATGCTTGATCCCTCCGGCCTCCCCTAGACAAGTGTGAACATATATGAAAAAGCTGGAGGAAATAATCAAAATGCGTTGTGCTCAGTGCGTCGAAATCGACAACAACCCGGTCGCTGTGAACTTCCCCGGCCAAAACCACGATGCTGCGCTCATAACGCTCGCCGTTGACCATGACATGGCCCGCCCCGTATGCGGTGAACAGCTTGGTGTCGCCAAGATTGGCCAAGTGAAGTTTCAAGACCACCTCGTAAATGGTGCAGAATAAATGCTTGATGTTTAGGGTTTGGCACAGAGGGTGTCATACCGGAACTGTTAAACAGTGGTGTTGGGTAGCTCAGACCGGATGCCTTGTCCCTCAAGCAGTTTGGTCGCATCGCTGGCGGGTATCGGCTTGCTGAACAGATATCCCTG
>JBDTPU010000358.1:0-7429 GCA_039932535.1 Gallionella sp.
GGTCGCCCTGCGTGGTCATGCCCAATATACTGACTTCGGTTTGCGGATATAATGCGCGCAGCCTGTCGCGAATATATTGTGACTGCCACATCGCCAGTGCGCTTTCACGCGAAGCGATCACTAATCGGGCAGGGGCTGGGTGGGATGTTTTACTCATGAGTATTTCCTGAAAATTTAAAATTAATATGCGGCGCATTCTAACATAAGGTGCGCCTTGCTTTTGCCTCCAGAGAACCCGATGAATTTGATTGCTGCCACTACTGATATTTCCAGCAAGGATTTGCCGCTGCGCGACGATGTGCGCCTGCTTGGCCGCATACTCGGCGACACGCTGCGCGAACAGGAAGGCGATGCATCCTACCAGTTGATCGAGAATGTGCGCCGCGCCGCGATACGTTTTCGCAAGACCCAGGACGACCGCGACCGCGTGCAGCTCGAACAGACTCTGGACGCATTGTCGCCCAGTGAAACACTGGTGGTGGTGCGCGCCTTCAGTTATTTTTCGCAGCTGTCCAATATCGCGGAAGACCTGCATCACAACCGCCGTCACCGCGCCCACCTCAAGGCGGGTAGTGCGTCTAAAGACGGCAGTCTGCTACTGGCACTGGAGCGCATCGAAGAAAAACAGATCAGCAAGGAAACACTGCAAGAATTTCTGAACAGCGCGCTGATTTCGCCGGTGTTGACTGCGCATCCCACCGAAGTACAGCGCAAAAGCATACTTGATTGCCAGTTGATTATTTCGCGCCTGTTGTCGGAACGTGATCGTGCGGACATGACACCGGATGATCTGGACGATAACGAAGAAACCCTGCATCGCTTCGTGCTGATTTTGTGGCAAACGCGCATGTTGCGTACTGCCAAGCTGACCGTGCGCGACGAGATCAAGAACGGACTGGAGTTCTACCGCTATACCTTCCTCAGCGAAATCCCGAAGATTTACGCCTATCTTGAAAAACAACTGGAAGCGCGCTTCGACAAAAACATCCGCGTCCCACCGCTGTTGCGCATGGGCAGCTGGATCGGCGGCGACCGCGACGGCAATCCCTTCGTCACTCATGACGTGATGCTGGACGCGATGCATCAACATTCATCGTTGGCATTCGAACATTACTTGAGCGAGACGCACCTGCTCGGCACGCGCCTGAGCCTGACCGATCGCCTGGTGGAAGTCAGCGATGAACTGCGCAAACTTTCCGATGAATCGCCGGACAAGGCGGCGAGTCGCAAGGATGAGCCCTATCGCCGCGCGCTAATTTTAATTTATTCGCGGCTGTCGGCCACCGCCAAACATCTCGGCCACAAAATTCCGCTACGGCCGCCGGTAGACCCGCATGCGCAGCCTTATGCCACGTCGCAGGAATTTGTCCGCGATCTGGATGTGATGATTGACTCGCTGTTCAAGCATGGGGCGGTGTATCTGGCACGCGGACGCCTCGCCTATCTGCGCCGTGCCGCAGAAGTGTTCGGCTTCCATCTGGCCCCGCTGGACATGCGCCAGCACAGCGCGGTTCACGAGCAGACCGTAGCGGAACTTTTTTCGCGCAGCGGCGGCAAAGCCAATTACAAAGATTTGGACGAGGCCGCACGCCGTGTAGTGCTGCTGGCCGCGTTGCAGTCTGGCAAGCCATTAATTGCAGCTATTGACGAATACGGTGAAGTGGCGCAAAGCGAATTGCGCATCATGCAGGCCGCCGCGCAAATTCATCAACGCTTTGGCCGCGCCGCGCTGCCCAACCATATTATTTCCAAAACTGATGCAGTGAGCGACATGCTGGAACTCGCCCTGATGTTGCAACAAGTAGGGCTGTTGCAGCAAGAAGGCGGTGATGCGCCTCAGCTGCACGTCAATATTATTCCGCTGTTCGAGACTATTGATGACCTGCGCGGCTGCGGCAAGATCATGGACGAGCTGTTCTCGATTCCCTATTACCGCAGGCTATTGAACAGTCGCGACAACACTCAGGAAGTGATGCTCGGTTATTCCGACAGCAACAAGGACGGCGGCTATCTCACTGCCAATTGGGAATTATACAAAGCGGAGGTCGAGCTGGTGAACGTGTTCGCCAAACACGGCATCGAGCTGCGCCTGTTCCATGGTCGCGGCGGCACCGTCGGGCGCGGCGGCGGCCCCAGCTATGATGCGATCCTGGCGCAACCGCCGGGCAGCGTGAACGGACAAATCCGCATCACCGAACAGGGCGAAGTCATTTCCAGCAAATACTCCAATCCCGAGATTGGCCGGCGCAATCTGGAGACTCTGATCGCCGCCACCATGGAAGCCACGCTGCTGCATCATCACGGCGCGGACAGCACCATGCCGGAATACCACCGCATCATGGAAGCATTGAGCGGTGATGCTTACGCCGCCTATCGCAAGCTGGTTTACGAAACTCCCGGCTTCACCGAATATTTTTTCACCGCCACGCCGATACGCGAAATCGCCGAACTCAACATCGGCAGCCGCCCTTCATCGCGCACTGCATCCGACCGCATCGAGGACTTGCGCGCGATTCCGTGGGTGTTCAGTTGGGGCTTGAATCGCACGCTGTTGCCGGGATGGTTCGGCTTTGGCAGCGCAGTAAAACAATTCATCGCACGCGAAGGCGAGACCGGTTTGGCGCAACTGCAAGAGATGTACAAAAACTGGGCATTCTTCCGCGGCCTGATGTCCAACATGGACATGGTGCTTTCCAAGACCGACATGGGCATCGCCTCAAGCTATGCCGAACTGGTGGATGATGTCGCCCTGCGCGAACGCATCTTCGGCATGATCGAGCGCGAATGGGAAGATACCGTGCAGATGTTGTTTGCGGTAACCGGCAACACCACGCTGTTGCAGGACAACCCGGCCTTTGCGCGCAGCCTGTTGACGCGCACGCCTTACATCGATCCGCTCAACCACTTGCAGGTCGCGCTGCTGCAACGTCATCGCGCCGGAGACAAAAATGAACTGGTGAAACGTGCCATTCATCTCACCATCAACGGCATTGCCACCGGGTTGCGCAACAGCGGATAATTTTATGCCGCGCGTTCGATGTTTCGCCGCCGTTATAGACCCTGACGCAAGCGTACTTATCCTGGGGAGCATGCCGGGTAAGGCCTCTCTTGCAGCGGATCAGTATTATGCCCATCCGCGGAATGTTTTCTGGGTCATCATGGGCGAACTGGTCGGGGCTTATCCTGAGCTTCCCTACGAAGACCGGCTGAAAATTCTACGTTCTCGCGGCATCGCGTTATGGGATGTACTGGGATCCTGCGTGCGCAAAAGCAGTCTCGATGCTCACATTGAAATGGACTCGGCGGTTCCGGGCGATTTCAAATCTTTCTTCCGGCAGCATCCACATATCACCGAGGTATTTTTTAACGGAACCAAAGCCGAGCAGTGTTTCCTGAAGTATGTGCTGCCTACGCTCAAGCCCACCTCGCTGCGGTATCAACGGTTGCCATCCACGAGTCCCGCTAATGCAGGAATATCCTATGAGCAGAAACTACTGGCTTGGAAATCGGTTGTGCGATTCGTTCGAAATTATTGAGGATTACTTAATTGATGACAAAGTCTCCGCACCTCGTAGGGTGCGTTCCACGCACCATGGTGCGCACGGCGCACCCTACAGTAAATCGTGTGATCGTCATGAATTATGTAAAGATCAATAGGCTCAACTGAATTCCTTGACAATGTGCTGCAGCCGGCGGCTGATTGCCAGCATTTCTTCCAATCCTTTCAGCTTGACCATCCAGCCGCTTTCGCCCTCATCTCCGCCCCTTTCAAAGCCGGCAATCGCTTCTTTTGCGATCAGGCTGTTGCGGTGGATGCGGATGAAGCGTGTGGCGAATTCTTTTTCCAAGGCGTTGAGTGATTCTTCGATCAGGTATTCGCGTTCGGCGGTGCGCACCGTAATATATTTAAATTCCGCGCGCAGAAACAGTACTTGTTCGATAGGGATCAGATAAACCTTGCCGCGCTCGTGGATGGATAAATTCTTGCGCGGTTCCGGCGATAACTCGCGCAACACTTCGGTTTGCAGCGGCACTGCTTCGCGTGCGCGGTTCAACGCTTCGAACAAACGCCGTAAACGTATCGGCTTGAGCAAATAATCAATTGCGTGCAGTTCGAATGCCTTGATCGCATAGGCATCGTAAGCGGTGGTGAAAATGATCACCGGAGGTTTGGGCAATTTATTCAGGTGCTGGGCAAGTTCGATGCCATCCATTTGCGGCATGCGTATATCCAGCATCACGATATCGACCTGGATTGCGGAAAGTTTGTCCAATGCTTCCTGACCATTGGCCGCTTCGCCCACCACCTCCAGCGCCAGCTGCTCACTGCAATCGCCCAGCAAGTCCCGCAGCCGGTTGCGCGCGGGTGGCTCATCGTCCACGATGAATACGCGCAGAATTTTTTCTTTCTCATTCTCACTCTCGTTCTTGATCTCGCTCTCGCTCATGAGGAATGCTCCTTGGCATTGGGCCGTTTTTTAACATAGGGCAGCGCGATTTCCACCCGATAAAAATCTTTACCGTTTTCGACTTCATAACGAGCTTCGACATCAAACAACAGATTCAGCCGCTCGCGAATATTGCGCAAGGCGATTTTATTGCCGCGATGGGTTCCCTCGTTGAGCGGCAGACAGGGATTTTCTACCTTGATCTGCAACTCGTCGCCTTTGCGAAATACCGCCACTTTGATGCAGCCGCCCTGCGGTAATGGCTCAATGCCGTGATACACCGCATTCTCCAGCAAAGGTTGCAACAACAACAGCGGGATCAGCGCATCGGCTGGCAGGTCATGCAATTGCCAATCCACGCGCAACCGTTCGCCTATGCGCAACTGCTCCAGCGCAATGTATTGCCGACTCAATTGAATTTCCTTTTGCAATGGCACCAGATCCCGCGCATCCGACATCGCCAGCCGGAACAAATCTGCCATGTCTTCCAGCGCGGTTTCGGCTTGCCGGGGCTGGGTACGCACAATGCCGAGCACGGCATTGATGGTATTGAACAGGAAATGCGGGCGCATACGCGCGCGCAACACTTGCAGATGCGCATCATGCAGCGCATGTGAAAGTGCCAGGGTACGCAGCCGGAAATACAGCAACAGAATACCGCACACAATCATGCTGAGCAGTCCATATCGCATCATATCGAAATAGCTGTCATCGCTCCCCTGCAGATGATAGATCGCTTTGCCGAATTCATAAATGGACAGTGTCAATACGAACACCAGTGTGGTTACCACCAGCACACCATGCCGGTAAGAAAGCTGATCCAGCCATGGCTGGGCTATCCATAGCAGCAGCAAACTGGCCAGCAGAACCGGGGTGAGCAGGGTGGTGATCTGCATCATTTGCTGCGCCACATCAGCCCATGAGTCGGCCAGCAGGATTGCATGCAACAATGCCAGTCCGTTGCTGATCAGCAGAATACGCAACAGGGTGCCGAGATTACGAAAGTTCGGCAACCCATCAGGTCGGGCATTTTGTTTTATACTGAGCAAACTATTCATGGCAGGGAAACTGGGAGCAATTCCAAAAATTCAGGGTTCGCAACGCAGCTGGCGGGATGAAATCTGAATTTAAGTTTTTCATGCTTCATTTTGGGACAAATGGGGGCAGCAATGCAAGATAAAGATATGTGGTCGGGACGATTCACCGAGCCGGTTGCAGAATTGGTGAAGCGCTACACCGCATCGGTGGGCTTCGATCACAAGCTGGCCTTGTTCGATATTCAAGGCTCGTTGGCACACGCGCAAATGCTGGCCGCTTGCGACATTATCACTACGTCCGACCTGAATGACATCAAGCGCGGCCTCGGGCAGATCGAAAACGAAATCATCAGCGGCGAGTTTGTCTGGTCGCTGGAGCTGGAAGACGTGCATCTGAATATCGAAAAGCGGCTCACCACGTTGGTCGGCGATGCCGGAAAACGCCTGCACACCGGGCGTTCGCGCAACGATCAGGTGGCGACCGATGTGCGGCTGTATGTGCGCCATGCGATCGATGATCTGCTCGGCCTTATCCAGGCGCTGCAAGTCGCGCTGCTCGATCTTGCCGAGCCGCATACCCACACCATCATGCCCGGCTTCACTCATTTGCAGGTTGCTCAGCCAGTCAGCTTCGCGCATCACCTGATGGCGTATTTTGAAATGCTCAAACGCGATGCGGAACGTCTGCGGGATTGCCGTCGCCGTGTGAATCGCCTGCCATTGGGCGCGGCCGCGCTGGCCGGGACCAGCTATCCGATCAAGCGTGAGTACGTCGCAGAATTACTCGGCTTTGACGGCGTATGCGAAAATTCACTGGATGCGGTTTCCGATCGCGACTTCGCCATCGAATTCACCGCTTGTGCCGCGCTGATCATGACGCATCTGTCGCGCTTCTCCGAAGAATTGATTTTGTGGATGAACCCGCGTTTCGGTTTCATCGATATTGCCGACCGCTTCTGCACCGGTTCTTCGATCATGCCGCAGAAAAAAAATCCCGACGTGCCGGAGCTGGTGCGCGGCAAGACCGGGCGCGTGAACGGCCATCTGGTCGCGCTGCTCACGCTGATGAAGGGACAGCCGCTGGCCTATAACAAGGATAACCAGGAAGACAAAGAACCGCTGTTCGACACCGTGGCAACGCTGACCCAGACTTTGCGCATTTATGCCGACATGATTGCTGGAATAGAAGTCAAACCGGAAGCCATGCGCAGCGCGGCTTTGCAGGGCTATGCCACGGCCACTGACCTGGCTGATTATCTGGTAAAGAAGGGTGTGCCGTTTCGCGATGCCCATGAAACGGTTGCGGTTGCGGTGCGCTTCGCCGAACAGCGCGGCTGTGATCTGGGTGACATTGGCCTCGCCGAGTTGCAGCAATTCTCATCGCATATTGGCGAAGAGGTATATCAAGTGTTGTCGCTGGAAGGCTCGCTCGCCAGCCGCAACCACCTCGGTGGAACCGCGCCGCAACAAGTCGCCGCAGCGATCACGCGGGCGCGTGCCAGTCTCGCGAAATAAATTATCTTGTTCTCACCCCCTTCCCCCTGAGGGGGTGAAGCAGGACTGCGTTTCCCTAGGTTGTTAACGCCGCAGTAAATTCCGCCACCGGCATGGGCTTGCCGAACAGGTAACCCTGATAGAGCTTGCATCCTGCGCCCCACAAGAAATCTCGTTGGGCATCGGTTTCCACACCTTCGGCAATCACTTCGATGCCCAGATTATTGGCCATGCCGATAATCGTTTGAACAATCATGGAGTCGGTAGATTTTGTGCCGATGTTGCGTATGAAAGACTGGTCGATTTTCAATTGGTCGAGCGGCAATTGCGTCAGATATGCGAGCGATGAGTAACCTGTGCCAAAATCATCCATCGAGAAGCGCACCCCAATCAGTTTTAACGCATGCATCTTGGCAATGGTATCGGTGACGTTTTCCAGCACCGTGCTCT
>JBDTPU010000359.1:0-5412 GCA_039932535.1 Gallionella sp.
GGATTGCTAATATTCAGACGGCGCATACGCCAGTCTTTGCCTTCAGGATGGCCAACCAATTCGAAATGGCCGAGTTGTTTATCTTGCAGTTGCAGGTTCTCAATCGAGATGTCCAGTGCGGGCAGACTGCCGGGGTGCAGGCGGGAAAGGGTAACAGCGTGATCGGTTTTTTCCGGTTGCACGGACTTGACCGATGATGTCGCCGACGACAAAGAGGGCTTGTCACTCAACCATTGCACCCGGCTTAAACGCGCGCGGAACATGTTACCCATTTCATAGCCGTGCGGCTCCCATATCACTTCGCCATTCACTGCACTGCTGGACACTTGCGCCACCAGCCCGTCGCCACGTCTGCTGGCATCAATATGCAACGCGCTGATAGTCTGTCCATAACCGGTTAGTTTTTCGATGCTCAGATTAACGCCAGCGATGGGCAATGCCGGATAGCCTGGGGCGGCGTTTTGTCGAGGCAGGTTCAAAGGTTTTGAGGCTACTGGTTGAGAATCACTAGCGATTTCATCCTGAGGTTTGTCGGGGGTTTCAGCGGCTTTTCCTGCGCCGCTGGTCAAACCTTCCCAGCCTTGTATTGATAACACCGGCAGCTTGCCGACCAACCACACGCCTGTTTTGGTGGAGCTACTCGCCATCAGTCCGGTCGGCGGACTCTCCTTGCCCGGCGATAATCCCTGTACTTTTTTTGATTCCGTGTTCGCGGCACCCAAGTTGATGATGCCGCGCTTGATTACCATCACACCGTTTTCATTGCGACGCACCAGGCGCGCATTGAGTAGTTTGCCCAGTTGAGCGGTAAGCACATCCTGTCCCTCGGCGGCAGAAATTTCTACCTTGGCGCAAGGCGCGGGACAGGCTGCGTCCGCCACAGACCGCCTGGTAATCAGCAGCGGATTTTTTTCCACATGTAACCTCGTGATCTCATCAGCGCGTTTGAAAAAAGGTTGTGGCAGACTGGAGCTGAGTCCGCGTAAATTGGAACTGATGATAATCTGCACGGATTTTTTGACTACGTTGATGTCCGCATCCCAAGCCGTGCTGCCATGTAAATAATTCAGCAGTGGATGTGGCTGAAGCTTGCGCAAAGCATCGACATCGCTGCGCCCTGCCAGGGTGACATGCACTGCACCATCGGCAGCAGTCTGTACATTGATGCTGGCTATTCCGCCCAGTATTTCTGCCGATACGTCATGCGCCTGCATACCCGATTCAGTGAACAGCAACGCACCGCGAGTGTTGCGCAACAATGGCACGCTTTCGCCCAGATCAATATCACTGTCCTGCACTTTAACCGTTCCGGAAACATGCACCGGCTGATTGCCCAGTATTGGAATGCGCGCGGATAAATCCAGATGCGCGTTGCCGCTGGCACTGATACCGTCAGTAAAGCCGCCGGTATAACCGCGTACCGGGCTGTTCTGAATAAATTTTAAAAACGCATTACTCGCCGCTACCGCTTCGCCTTTTATTTCCAGCGCCAAATCTTTGCTCAGCATGTCCGGCAAGGTGATGGTTACATTCTGCAAGCGCGTGTCGGACATGGTCGCTGACGGTGACTTAACTTCCAGCTTGTTACCGCGGATCAACAATTCACCGGAAATGTTTTCGATGTGCGGCCAATTTTTGTCGAATTCCAGCACCGCATCCTGTGCATGCCCGCCGATTTCCAACAAGGTATCTTTGCTTCCATCCAAAGGAAAATCACTCAGGTTTCCCTTGATGTGCAGATGGAAATCCTCGCTGTGCCCGGCCAGCAGCGCGCCGTTCAACCAGTCGCTTCCTGCCTTGTTCAACGCCACCAGCGGAGTGTAACGCGCAGCGCGCCTGATATCGGCGCGCGTCAACTTGATGGTCAAATCCAGAATACCCCTGGTGCCTGTCAGTGTTTGATAACCTCCATACACTTTGCCCGCCAGATCACCATTGGCGACGGTGAGGTTATCGACATTGAGAGACAACTCCCCGCCTTTGCGCTGCCAACCCGCTTGGCCAGTCAAGCTATTGAACAACAGAGGCTCGCGCATTACACCGGGCGCATCCACAGTTAATTGATGAGAATTGATGCTGAATTTGCCACTCGCTTCGCTGCCATCCACATCCATAGTCAACCCGGAAAATCCTGGCATTTTGCCGACCTGGTTAATTGCAATATTTTCAAAATGCCCTTTGAGTTTGTAACTGGCGGATTTGTCCGGCGAGCTTTGCCACTGCGCCTCCAGATCGGACACTTTTCCCTTTGGTGCATACGCATCCAGGCGGGCGCGCAATTCGGTTGCCATCGGCAAAAATTTTGCCAGACCAGTCAGGTTTTCCAATTGCAATAAATTAGCGCGTATCTGTCCATGTTGTTTATTGTCTGCATTGACGGTACGGAAATTAAAATCCGTCGGCGGGAAATCAATCCCGTTTTGCAATCGCATCGTCAGCTGCTTGGTGGAAACTTCAAATCCTCCGCTTACTGCTTGCCATGCAGCGCGCCCGCGCAATTCTGGCAACACCAGTTCAGGCACATCATCGGCGAGTTTGGTGACTACATCACGCAAGTCCATATCCGCCGTGATCTGCACCACCTTGCCCTGTTTGACCCCCAACCAACCGCGCAACGCACCCCGCCCGCGGCTGAATTCCCCGGGTAAATCCAGCCATGTTCGCCACGCGGTGACGTCAGTGTAATCAAGCTGGCTGAATAGCTGGCCATGCCAGGCTGCCAGATCATCAAAACTTTCCCCATAAAATTCGCCGCGCATATCCAGCGGAGTCGCCAGTTCCGCCGGAGGTGTTCCACGCAATGCAAAAATATGCTGGCCAAACAAATTATCGAGGCGCAGATTGACCTGTTGCAACACTAGCGGCGGCGCACCGCGCTGCTCATCGACCCAGACGATCAGGGCATCGCGCATCACTATGTTCGATTGATGCAATATTCCATCCGTTAAATTATGATTGCCATCTGTTTTGGAAAGCTGCACGCCGCCGATAAAAAAATTTCCTTGCGCATCGCGGCGTATCAGTAACTCCGGTTTATCGATTTCCAGGCTGGCCAGCCGGAGCTCCGCGCTAAACAGTGACATCCACGATAGACTACCCTCAATGCGTGGCAGCACCAATGCGGGCTGGCGCTGTTCATCTAGAATGCGCACATCGGTAAGCTCCAGATGCGGGCGTAAGCCCTGCCAATCACCCTGGATCTTGCCGATGGTGACTGGCTTGCCGATCGCACCGGCTAAAGAAGCAGTGATCCTGTCATGATAATGCTCGATATCCGGCAATAGCCAATAGCGCAGCACCACGATGGCAAGTGCAATCAGCACAGCCGCCACCGCAGATACTGCGAGGGTGAGCTGTGCCAACCAGTTCAAACTATGCCCGAGCAAACGGACGGGGAAAGATTTCAACATTGAATAAACTTAAGACGCAACGCGCCAAGAATGAGTGCCTGAAAATTGTAATTGGTAGACAATACCTATTCTAACTTAAGGAGCCCATGAATACCGTAAACTCACCACCCGCGACCTGGGCCGACTTCCTGCACAGGACTTTCTACTGTAGCCATTACGCCAGACAGGCACTGCAGACAGACCATCGCCTGCTCAATTGGTTGCAGGAAAACTACACCACACCGTGTAGCCGCGCGGAAATGCAGGCGTTGTTACAACAGTCCGGACTTGATCTGGATAATGAAACGGAATTGGCGCAAGCGGTGCGCCAGTTGCGCAAACAGGTGATGGTCAAGTTGATACTGCGCGATCTGAATGGCTTGGCGGACTTGAATGAAGTCATGCAATCCATGACCGCGCTGGCGGAGATTTGCGTGCAATATGCGCAAGCCTGTTTAATGCGAGCGTTGCAAGCGCAATTCGGCAGCCCGCGTGGCGCAGCCAATAACACAACGCAGCAATTGCTGGTCATTGCGATGGGCAAACTGGGCGGCGGTGAATTGAATGTCTCGTCCGATATTGATTTGATTTTTGTCTATCCGGAAGACGGCGAAACGCCCAAGCTGGGCAATCATGAATTCTTTACCCGACTGGCTCGCCGCCTCATCAGCCTTATCAACGAACTCACTGCCGACGGGTATGTATTCCGTGTGGATATGCGGCTGCGTCCTTATGGCGACAGCGGTCCGCTGGTCACCAGCTTTGCCGCGCTGGAAGAATATCTGGTCAGCCAGGGTCGTGAATGGGAACGTTACGCGTGGATCAAGGCGCGTGTCATCGCACCTGCCGAAAACCCGCAGGAACCGAGTGCGCACACTGCCGAACTGATGCAGCTGGTGCAACCATTCGTGTATCGCAAATATCTGGACTTTGGCGCAATCGATTCGATGCGTAAATTGCACGCGCAGATTCGTCAGGAAGTGCAACGCCGCGACCGGCTCAACAACATCAAACTCGGACCGGGCGGCATACGCGAGATTGAATTCATCGCGCAGGTATTCCAGCTGATACGTGGCGGCAATGATGCCAGGCTGCGCATTCGTCCCACCCGGGGGGTGTTGCGCCAGCTGGCTGATAACGCGCAACTGCCCGCGACTGTGGTTGCCGCTCTGGATGAGGCCTATGTATTTTTGCGCAATCTGGAACATCGTTTGCAATATCTGGATGACCAGCAGACCCAGGAATTACCCGGGAAAGTTGAAGATCAAAAAATCATTGCCTACGCGATGGGCTGCACCGGTTACGCCGCGCTGCTGACAGAACTCGATCGCCATCGCACGCTGGTCAGCCAGCAATTCGAGCAGGTTTTTGGCGTGCAACCAACCGAACAATCCGAAACACTTTTGGCTGGACGTCCGAATGACGCGCAACTATGGCGCGAAGATATTACTCCCGAAGAATTGAACGTGGCTCTGGCAAAGCTGGGCTACCCTGATGCTCCGAACAGCGCACAACGTTTGCTGCAACTTCGTGCCAGCAGCCGCTATCGGCAATTGCCCGAATTGAGCAAGCAGCGGCTGGACAGGCTGATCCCGCAATTCATTATTTTAAGCGCGCAACACAGCGATCCCGACGCAACATTGTCCCGATTGCTAGCCTTGCTGGATAGCATCAGCCGCCGCGCCGCTTATCTCGCCTTTCTTGCCGAGTATCCGCAGGCGTTGCAGCGATTAACCAAGTTGGTCGCCGCCAGCAGTTGGGCCAATGAATATCTGACGCTGCACCCGGCCTTGCTCGACGAACTGCTGGATGCGCGCGAAATATATCAGCCGCCGCAATGGCCGCAATTTGACCACGACTTGCAAACCCGCCTGGATGATTGCGCCGAAGATGCCGAGCGACAACTGGATGTGTTGCGCCATGCGCAACAGGAACAAACATTTCATCTGCTGGCGATGGATCTGCAAGGCTTGTTGCCGCTGGAAACACTCAGCGATCACTTGAGTGATTTGGCTGATTTGAT
>JBDTPU010000360.1:0-2750 GCA_039932535.1 Gallionella sp.
GCGATGATGGTGGAGGAGTTGAACCAGTCCAGTTCATTTCCTTTATCGAGCAGGATTTGCAGCGAGCCGATACCGACTATCAGCAAGGACAATCCGATCCAATCCATTTTCTGATTGCGTGCGCCGGGTTGATGCGCATCGCGGTTTCCCAGTAACATCATTACGGAAATACCGACCAGCAGGCCGACCGGAAGATTCACCAGGAACAACCAGTGCCAGCTGGCATTGTCAATCAGCCAGCCGCCCGCCAGCGGCCCGGCGATAGGCGCGATCACCGTGGTCATTGCCCAGATGCCCAGTGCCATGCCGCGCCGGTGGGGCGGATAAATTGCGGTGAGCAATGTTTGCGACAGCGGGATCATTGAGGCGCCGCACACGCCTTGCAACACCCGTGCGGCAAGCAACATCGGAAACGAAACCGATGCCGCGCACAACAGCGAAGCCAGCGTAAACAGCAGCGTCGCGGCGACGAAGCTGCGCACTGTGCCGAATCGTCCGGCCAGGTATCCGGCCAGCGGCAGCATGATCGCCTCGGCCACCGAATAGGAAGTGATGATCCAGGTTGCCTGCGTCGGACTGACCGCGAAATCACCGGCCATGGTGGGCACGGCAACATTGACGATGGTCAGGTCCAAGATGTTCATGAACGAACCCAAACCGAGTGCCAGCGTTGCCAGCAGCAGCTTGATGCCGCTGAGTGCTGCGGGCTGACTGGCTGAGCCGGTTGTTGATGCGGCGCTCACTTGCGTCCCAGATTGTCCGCGACGATTTGTTCCACCCGCGCATCGGCAGCCTTGAGGTCTTGCATATACACCGATGTGGCGGCGATTGCCGTGGAATTGGGTAGCATGCTCAGCGCCGTACCGCTGCGGTCATGCGTATCGATGACGGGATTCATGGAGAGTCCGATGCGTAATGGATGCTCCTGTAATTCCTTGCTGTCCAGCGCGATGCGCACCGGCAAGCGCTGCACGATTTTCACCCAGTTGCCGGTGGCATTTTGCGCGGGCAACAGAGCAAACGCGGAACCTGTGCCTGGCGCCAGGCCGGTCACCTTGCCGTGAAATTCGACCGAGCTGCCATAGAAATCGGAAGTGATCGTGACGGGCTGCCCGATGCGCACATTGCGTAACTCGGTTTCCTTGAAATTCGCATCCAGCCACACTGCATCGAGCGGCACGATTGCCAGCAGCGCATCGCCGGGCTTGACCCGCTCGCCGATTTGCACCGGGCGCTTGGCCACCTGGCCGCTGACCGGTGCGAGCACACGGGTGCGCGCCAGCGCGAGTACGGCTTCGCGCACCTTCACCGCCGCGCTGCGTACATTGGGATGATTTTCCAGCGAGGTGTTGTCCACGCGCGCGCTGGAAACGCCAGCCTGATCCACACTTTGCGCGATGGCTGCGTTTGCGGCTTGCACCGCACTGAGCGCCGCATTGTGCTGCGCGCGTGCTGCGTCGCGTGCGGATTGCGCGTTCTGCAAATTCTCCGCTGAAATAAAATTCTGCTGCACCAGCATTTCACGGCGTTTGAATTCGGCCTCGGCTTGCGCCAGTGCCGCATCGCTACTCGCCAGTTCCGCCTGCGCGCGGGCCAGGTCGGCGCGCCGCTGCGTGATCAGCGGCAAGTTGCCGCGATTGATCGCATACAAGCCGCGCACCTCGCGCACTGCTGCTGCCAGCGCGGCTTCTGCGCTCTCCAGTTGCAGGCGCGCATCGCTGTCGTCGAGTTGCACCAGTAACTGGCCTTCGCTGACGGCTTGCGCGGTGTCGGCAAAAATGGACACCACCGTGCCGTTGGTCAGCGGCATCACCATCACTACGTTGCCGCCGACATAAGCGTCATCGGTGTTGGTGCGCCAGCGCGCGGAAAAGAACCACCAGATAAAAACGGCCAGCAGGATAAGCAGTGCCAGCGCGGCAATGCCCAGCAGAATCGCATTCCGTTTGCTGGGCGGGGCAGGCGTGGGCTGACTGGTTTGATCGGGCATGAGTAGTTTGTGAAACCGTGTTATGAGTTTTATAACACTGATTTTACCATTGGCTGAGAGTACGCTATTGTGCGAAATGGAACTTAAGTTGGAGGCAACATGAGTAAACCGCTTTTAGTGATCGGCAACAAAAACTATTCGTCATGGTCGTTGCGCGCGTGGCTGATGTTGAAACATGCCGGAATAAATTTCGACGAGATGCGCATTCCGCTGTTCGTGGCGGGTTACAAGGAAAAATTATTTTCTGTTTCACCCGCGGGCAAGGTGCCGGTGTATCGCGAAGGCGATTTACTGGTGTGGGATACCTTGGCAATAGGCGAATATTTATATGAAACCCATCTCGCGCTGTGGCCTGCCGATAAAGGAGCGCGGGCGCGCGCCCGTTCCGTCAGCGCGGAGATGCATTCGGGTTTTATTCCATTGCGCAAGGCGATGCCGATGAACATTCGGGCGCGTGGCCGCAAGATCGCTTCCTCCCCGGAGCTTGAGGCCGACATCGTGCGGATCAAAAATATCTGGCGTGAGTTGCGCATGCAATATCAGGATGCAGGGCCGTGGCTGTTTGGAGAGTACAGCATCGCGGATGCGATGTTCGCGCCGGTTGCATTTCGTTTTCTTACTTACGGCGTGAACGAAGCAGGCGCGGTAGATGACTATGTGCAGACGGTGGCGCACGATCCGCTGGTGCAGGAATGGCTGCAAGCCGCCGAACGGGAGCAGGAGGTTGTTGCTGCCAGCGAAGTGGGCACCGGAGCCTGAG
>JBDTPU010000361.1:0-3807 GCA_039932535.1 Gallionella sp.
TGCTGCGGTAATTCCACTGCCCCCTCCCTAACCCTCCCCCGTTGGGAGAGGGAATCGAAAGTCCCTCTTCCACTGGGGGAGCTTTTTTTCCCCTCTCCCAACGGGGGAGGGCTAGGGAGGGGGAGCACCCGTCAAACCCAAACTCCTCGCCTATCTTCCAAAGCTCCGCTCCAATTTTTTCCGCATATTCCGCCATCGCCACCGGCACATCTACATCCGCACAAATCGCTACACGCCCAGCCCGAAAAATTCCCGCCTTTTCAAAGGCGATTTTTTCACGCGTGTCGCCCAGATAATCGGTGTGATCAATATCCACGCTGGCAATTACCGCGCAATCGTTGTCGAATATGTTCACCGCATCCAGCCTGCCACCCAGCCCTACTTCCAGTATCGCCACTTCTACTTTGTGATTGATGAAGCACTGCATCGCGGCGAGGGTGCCAAACTCGAAATAGGTTAAAGGGATTTCAAGAAGTCCGTCATTCTCGCGGTGCGTGGTTGTTACCGCTTCAGCGGTTTTACAACCAAGGCCTGCCCCTTGCGGGTGAAGGCGGGAATCCAATTTTTGTTCTTGAGGTTTGCGCGCCAGTTCAATTTGCTCAAACGATGCGCACAGCTCCGCATCACTCACCGGATTTTTTGCGATGCGCACCCGTTCGTTGTAATGCAGCAGATGCGGCGAGGTGTAGCAACCGACGCAATATCCGGCGGCGTGCAATATGCTTTCCAGCAGCGCACACACCGAGCCTTTGCCATTGGTGCCACCGACTACGATGATCGGAAAATCAGGATTGAGATTCAACCGCTGTTTGACTTGCGCCACGCGCTCCAGACCGAGCGCAATGGTCTTGGGGTGCAGGGATTCGAGGTAGGTTAGCCAATCGGCCAAAGTGGAAGGAACTGTCATTTTATGTAGGGTGCGCTCTGCGCGCCATGGTGCGTGGAACGCACCCTACGTTTGCTCAGGTAAGAATTTGGAAAACTCATTCCAATTATCCTTCCACTCCGGCGCAAAACTACTCGGAGGAAAGCGACGCTCCCAATTGTCCGTACCGTGGGCAGTGTGCTGAATACAGATTGCGCCAACATCGCGTTTCTTTGCAATCCAGTATTTGGGAGGTTCATTCTTCTTCGGTGAGCCAAGCCAAACAAAAACAACATACTGGTTGTCTTGAGCATCCACCCATTTTTCATCAGTGTGACGAAGAATGAAGGTGGATGATCTGTCTGGGTGGCAGGCTTTAACTTGAATGAATCCAGTCACATTGCCATCCTTTTTTCCGATGAGGATGTCATCGTCTGAAAAATTCTCGGGTAGCAGCGAGTTAGGAATACCTCGTTTCGACAGTTCCGCCGCGACAAACAACTCACCAGCGTGACCACCGAGTTTTTTAATCCATTGAGGTGTCGGCATGTTTTCAGTGAAAGGTTAATGTAGCCTAGGCCGCCTCAATCTCCGCCGCCGCCGATTGCTTGGTCAACAAAGTAATCAGTGTCGCCAGTTGATTTTTCATCTCACGTCTATCAATGATCATGTCCACCGCACCATGATCCAGCAAAAACTCCGCGCGCTGAAATCCTTCCGGCAAGGTTTCACGCACTGTCTGCTGAATCACGCGCGCACCGGCGAAGCCAATTAGCGCGCCGGGTTCGGCGATTACCACGTCGCCCATGAAGGCGAAACTGGCGGACACGCCGCCCATGGTCGGGTCGGTCAGCACCGAGATGAATGGCAGTTTTTCTGCACTCAACTGCGTCAACGCGGCGCAGGTCTTCGCCATCTGCATCAGCGACAATAAACCTTCCTGCATGCGCGCACCGCCACTGGCAGCAAAGCAGATGAACGGACATTTTTGTTCCAGCGCGACTTGCACGCCACGCACGAAACGCTCGCCCACCACTGATCCCATGGAGCCTCCCATGAAGGCGAATTCGAATACGGCAGCCACTACTGGCTGCGCGTGAATACTGCCTTGCATCACCACCAGCGCATCGTCTTCATCGGTGTTTTTTTTGGATTCGACCAAACGATCTGAATATTTTTTGCTGTCCCGGAACTTGAGTGTGTCTAGCGGCAACACTTCCGCGCCGATCTCAAAGCGGCCTTCGCCATCCAATAATGCATCCAGCCGGGAACGCGCCGTGATGCGATGATGATGATTACATTTCGGGCAAACGCTCTGGTTTTTTTCCAGGTCGGAGTAGTACAACACCGCCTGGCAGGACGGGCACTTGGTCCACAATCCTTCCGGCACATTTTTCTTCGCATCGCCTTCGCGGCGTTTGATTTTTGGTGGCAATAATTTTTGGAACCAGCTCATGATTTTGTCTCCTTTATGCCTTATCTACAGCCTGCCTTAATTCACGAACCAACTTGCTCACGTTGGCGATCACATTCTGTTCGGTCGAGTTTTCGATCTCCTGCACGATGCGGCTGCCCACCACCACGCCATCGCACAGCTTCGCGACAGCCAGCGCAGTCGCCGCATCGCGTATGCCGAAACCGACGCCGATGGGTAGCTTGATGTGCTGCCGCAATTGCGGAATTTTTTCTGCGATGGCCGCCAAATCCAGATTCCCCGCCCCCGTCACTCCCTTGAGTGACACGTAATACACATAACCGCGCGCCTGCTTGGCGACACGCGCAATACGCGCTTCAGTGCTGGTTGGCGCGAGCAAAAAGATCGGAGCTATGCCGTGTTTCTCCAGATGCGCAAACGCCTCATGACTTTCTTCCGGCGGAAAATCCACCGTCAACACGCCATCCACACCCACTTCAGCGCAACGATTCGCAAAGATTTCCCAGCCCATCGCTTCGATCGGATTGCCATAGCCCATCAGCACGATCGGGGTATCGGTATTGCTGCGGCGGAATTCGGCGACCATATCGAGCACCTGTTGCAGTGAGACGCCATGCTTGAGCGCGCGCTCAGAAGCGCGCTGTATGGTCGGGCCATCCGCCATCGGATCGGAAAACGGCACGCCCAGTTCGATCACGTCCGCACCCGCTTCAACCAACGCATGCAGCAACGGCACGGTGAATTTCGGATGCGGATCACCAGCCGTGAAAAATGGAATCAAAGCCTTACGCTTGTGTTGTTTGAGTTTGTCGAAGGTGATCGAGATGCGATTCATAATGCAATGCCTGACACACGCGCCACCGTCGCCATATCTTTGTCACCGCGCCCGGACAAATTCACCAGCAATACTTTGTCCTTGCCCATGCCCGGCGCGATTTTCGCGGCATGCGCCAGCGCGTGACTGGATTCCAGCGCGGGGATAATCCCTTCGAAGTGACACAGGTCATGAAATGCGCGCAGTGCTTCATCGTCATTGATCGCCACGTATTCGGCGCGTCCGCTGTCTTTCAGCCAGGCGTGTTCCGGCCCGACGCCGGGATAATCCAGCCCGGCGGAAATCGAATGCGTCTCGATGATCTGGCCATTCTCGTCCTGCATCAGGTAAGTCTTGTTGCCATGCAACACACCCACCGGACTGTTAGTGGTCAGTGGCGCGGCATGTTGCCCGCTGGCGATACCATGTCCGCCCGCCTCCACGCCGATCAGCTTCACGCCGGGCATGTCAATATAGGAATAGAACACGCCCATCGCATTCGACCCGCCGCCCACGCAGGCGATTACCGCATCCGGCTGGCGACCTGCAACTTCCGGCATCTGCACCACACATTCCTTGCTGACGATGGAATTAAAATCACGCACCATCATCGGATAGGGATGCGGCCCGGCCACTGTGCCGATAATGTAAAAAGTATTTTCGATATTGGTAACCCAGTCGCGCATCGCTTCA
>JBDTPU010000362.1:0-3365 GCA_039932535.1 Gallionella sp.
ATCCTCCCATTTCCTTGCCGCGCCTGTGAAAGTTGACCCATGACACCAGACCCCACAAATGCCGCATGGTCATGTCAATCTCCTCGGCCACTATACCTTGGATGCGCACTGCGTAATCGAGGCGGGGAGAATCGAAATCCTCATCCGCGCTCATATCGCTAATGATATTAATGCCGCCAACAAAAGCTACTTTCCCGTCCATCGCCACCAGCTTGCGATGCAAGCGACGCAGGCGACGCATCCGACTGCGGCTGAATGTGAACGGCGAAATATCGCGCCGGTACCATTGCACCTGAACTTTCGCCGCGCGCAATTCATCCAGCCACTGCCGGGGTAATTCCGCCGAACCGTAACCATCCAGCAGCACATGCACCCGCACTCCCCGCGCAGCGGCGCGTTGCAGTGCATCAGCCACCATGCGCCCGATTTCATCCGCCTCGAAAATATAGGTTTCCAGATAAATGGAATGTTCCGCGGCATCAATATCAGCACACAATTGCGGAAAAAATTCCGTGCCGTTTTGCAACAGCATCAATTGATGATCCTTAACCTGAAAAATACGGCTCATATACTTTTCAATTGCGTGGAAAGCGCGGCATGATCCGATAAGCGCTGCCAGTTTCCGCCGGCATGTACGCTGCTGTTAAGCACCTTGAATCCGCGCACATAAATCCGATCCAGGCGCAGCAAAGGCAGCCGCGAAGGAAAACTGCGTGCCGGTTTTCCGCGAGCGGTATCAAATACGTCATGTACATGCAATTCACTGGACAAAATTTTACCCATCTGATTGCGCCAATCATTAAAGTCACCCGCGATGACAAGTGAAGCATCCAGCGGAATTTCGTTGCGCACATACTCGATCAATGCGCTGATTTGCGCGCGCCTGCCTTTGGCGAATAAACCTAAATGCACACACAAACAATGAACCCGCTTCTCTCCCGATAAATCAATCTCGCAATGTAACAGTCCGCGACTTTCAAAACGATGCGCGGAAACATCCGTGTTCAGCGATTGCAAAATCGGAAATCGGCTGAGGATGGCGTTGCCATGATGGCCGGCCTCATACACCGAGTTCTTGCCATATACCGAATGCGGCCAAACTTTCCCCGCAATGAATTCATGCTGCGCACCATCCGGATAGTTGTGGTAGCGATCAGTATGATAAGCATGTTCGCCCTGCACCTCCTGTAAAAACACAATGTCCGCATCCAGCTCGCGCAACCGGTCGCGCAACTCGTGCAACACCACGCGACGATTGAAATGGGAGAGGCCTTTGTGGATATTGTAGGTGGCGATTTTCAGGGGCATGGGGGTATTCTACCCAATGCGGAAGGTATCTATGTGCGCTATCCCACCTTCGCTGAGGAGGAAGTACGAAACATGAATGACCAAAAGCAACTTCGCCGGGGGGAGCCCGGCGAAGTTGCTTTTGATGTTGGGTAGCTTTGCATAGCCAACTGACTAGGCTGTCAAAAGACACCAGCCAAGTCATTGATTAACGCGCTGCGCGCCAACCCAACCTACGCGTTCCCTATCCCCTTCGTCGGTAACCCGATCCGCTTAGCAAAATCCAGCATCCGTTCTATCGGCAACACCGCACGCCGCGCGATGACCGGATCAATGTGTATTTCGTTACGTCCAGTCTCAAGTACTTGCGCCAGATTGGACAATCCGTTCATGGCCATCCACGGGCAATGTGCGCAGCTCTTGCAGGTGGCGCCGCTGCCTGCTGTCGGGGCTTCTAGAAAAATTTTGTGCGGCGACAGCGTGCGCATCTTGTGCAAAATACCGTTGTCGGTGGCGACAATAAATTCCTGCGCATCCATTTGCTGCGAGGCCTTGATGAGTTGGGTGGTGGAACCGACCACATCGGCCAGCGCGATCACCGCAGCGGGAGATTCGGGATGGACGAGTATTTTTGCTTGAGGGCGTTGCGCCTTGAGCGTGGCGAGTTCGCCGGCTTTGAATTCGTCATGCACGATGCAGGAGCCTTGCCATAACAACATGTCCGCGCCGGTCTGCCGCCGGATGTAATCGCCCAGATGGCGATCCGGCGCCCAGAGGATTTTCTGTCCTTGCTCCTTGAGATGCTTGACGATGGGCAACGCAATGGAGCTGGTCACCATCCAGTCGGCGCGCGCCTTCACAGCCGCGCTGGTGTTGGCGTACACGACAACAGTGTGGTCGGGATGTGCATCGCAAAACGCGGAGAATTCGTCTGCCGGGCAACCCAAGTCAAGTGAGCAATTGGCGTCGAGATCGGGCATCAGCACGCGTTTTTCCGGATTCAGAATTTTCGCGGTCTCGCCCATGAAGCGCACCCCCGCGACCACGATGGTCTGCGCCGGATGCTGATGACCGAAGTTGGCCATGTCCAAAGAATCGGAAACAATGCCGCCGGTCGCGTCCGCCAGATCCTGCAAATCGGGATGCACGTAATAGTGCGCCACCAGCACTGCGTCCTGCTCGCGCAACATGCGCTTGATACGTGCGATCAATTCGGGTTTTTCTGCTACATTCGGTTCATGCGGAACCTTCGCCCACGCTGCGGCTGTCGCAAAGCCGGGATGGTCGTAAGTAATGGGGATGATGTTTTCTTGCATTTTTTTCCTTCGGTTCACAGCGTACTACTCAAATCCCCCACTCGCTTCGTTCGTCGCCCCCTTTAATAAAGGGGGCTAGGTGTTTCCCCACCACTCACTTTGTTCGTTGCCCCCCTTTGGTAAAGGGGGGGTTAAAGTATTGTCCCCGCGCTTCGTTTACTCTTTGCAGAGGGGACCAAGATGTTCCCCCCTTTTGAAAAAGGGGGGCTAGGGGGGATTTAAGCGGCTTGGAAAATCCGCTCAACAACCTCTGCATAAATCACCGCCAGCACAGCATCACATTCGCGCAACGCCTGTCTATCATCGAAGCGCAACACCTTGATCCCGATGTTCTCCAACTCCGCATCGCGTCCGACATCCTTGATCCGATGCTCCGGCTCAAAATGCTGGGCACCATCCAACTCAATCACCAGTTTCGCTTTGGGACAGTAAAAATCAACAATGAACGACAACAAAGGTTTTTGCCGATAGAACTGCGCACCGCAAATCTGTTTGTTGCGCAATCGCTGCCATAAATGCAGTTCAGCATCGGTCATGTTTGACCGAAGTGTTCTGGAAAACTGCTTCAGCTTTCTGTCATAGGGCTGCATAAATCCCCCGCTCACTTCGTTCGCATCAGGATGACTCAGCTAGTTCCACTTCAATCCACGCAGCTGATCGAGATTCACATTCCCACCCGACAACACCACCGCGACGCGCGAGCCCGCCGGGAGTTTTACAAGATTCTGAAGTAGCGCGCCCACCGGCGCCGCGGCGGCTCCC
>JBDTPU010000363.1:0-5767 GCA_039932535.1 Gallionella sp.
AAAAACAAGACTCTGAACGCAGCGCACCTGCTGGTGCTGTTGCCCAAGGGCAAGGCAATTCCGCGCGATGTGCCGCATCGCGACTTGCTCGCCGCCGTGCTCAAGCGGCGCAACATCAAGGCCGATGAATTCGGTGCCGCGCCTATCGCCGCCAACCATGAGGACGGCAGCCTGATCGTCTGGGCGATGCTGGATTTCAGCAAGACGAATTTCGCGGTGCAGACGCAGGTGCGCAAGGCCATGCAGTTGCTGCTGGATGAACAGCCCGCAGGTGTGACCATCGTCGTGCAGGGTGATGCAGCGCAACGCAAGCAGGCCGCCGAAGCGGCAGTGTATGCGGCGTGGGTGAATGGCGCACCGCTGCCGCTGCACAAGAAAAAAACAGACCAGCGCAAACCGCTGCAAAAAATCGCGCTATACGGTTTTGCCGACAGCAAAATTTTTGCCGCGCTCAAGGCGCAGGCGGCAGGCAATCTGCTGTGCCGCACCTTGACCGTGCTGCCGCCGAATGAACTTACGCCCGCCCTGTACCGCAAGCGCATCAAGGAACTTGCCACGCAAAATAAATGGCAGCTTAAAGAGTTCGATATGAAAGCGTTGCGCAAGATGGGCGCGGGCGCGTTCGTCGCAGTCGCGCAAGGCAGCCATGACGAAGATGCCGCGATCGTGCATCTGACCTACAAACATCCGAAGGCGAAGCACACCGTGGCGCTGGTCGGCAAGGGCATCTGCTTCGACACCGGCGGGCACAACCTCAAGCCCGCGCGCCACATGCACGGCATGCATGAGGACATGAACGGCTCGGCAGTCGCGCTCGGCATCCTGCTCGCCGCCACGCAGCAAAAGTTACCGGTGAATATAGATTGCTGGCTGGCGATTGCGCAGAACCACATCGGTCCAAAAGCTTACAAACAAAACGACATCATCACTGCGCTGAATGGTACCACCATCGAGATCATGCACACCGATGCCGAAGGTCGCATGGTGCTGGCCGACACACTCACGCTCGCCTCGCGCACGAAACCAAACTTGCTGATCGATTTCGCCACGCTCACCGGCAGCATGGCCGTAGCGTTAGGTGCTCGCTACAGTGGGGTGCTGGGCAACCGCGATGCATTGCTGCAAAATGCTGTACAAGCCGGAAAGCAAAGCGGCGAGCGGCTGTGCGCCTTCCCGATGGATGAAGATTACGAACCCGCGCTGGATTCCAAAGTCGCCGACATCAAGCAATGCACGCTGGACGGCGAAGCCGACCACATCCTCGCGGCGCGCTTTCTGAAACGCTTCCTGGAGAACGACGTGCCGTGGCTGCATGTGGACTTGTCCTCCAGCCGCTGCGAAGGCGGGCTGGGTAGTGTGGCGAGTGATGTGACGGGGTTTGGGGTGGGTTGGGGGTTGCGGATGTTAGTGAATAAGTAAGTTCGATGTACGTTACTATCAAATGCACTGGAGTAGACCGATTCTGATGGAGTGAAGTCATGCGGGAGAAAGAATTGACTTTGGTATTTTTCACGGCTCTAAGGGCAAGTACTTTAGATTCTTATTCGAAAAAATTACTCGGTGATGGAATTGAATAATTTATTGAAATTCATTTCCGAGCTCATTGTTTGGATGTTCAATATTTTAACTTGGATGACATTGAAGGCTTGGCCATTCTGGTTAGCCATATTTTTATTAATAGACCTCAGGACCTCAGTACCGGAGTCGAATTAATTTTTAGGTTTGGTGACGGGGATGAAAAATCCGGTACCTTTTACCTTGCAGGATTTTCAACGCTGATCAGTTTGCCATCAAGAAAGTTTTGTTCCTGAGTCACGCATGCGCCAGCGAATGAACATGGTTAAGCAGCTTGCCAAGGCTGGCCTCTGCTGTTTTAAGATCATAAGCCGCTTGCAGATTGAGCCAGTACTGCGGCGTCTGTTCAAAGGCGCGCCCGAACAGCAACGCCAGTTCCGCCGTTACCGGGCGTGACCCTTTGACAATGTGCGAAATACGCATGGGCGAGACACCGATAGCGCGGGCGAATTCAGCCTGCGAGATGTTTAACTCGACCAAGGTCTCGCTTAGATATTCTCCCGGATGGATAGCGGGCAGTCCTTTTTTTGCCATGATGTTTCTCCTTAGTGGTAATCGGCGATCTCAACGTCGTAAGCATCGCCATGCTCGAAGCGGAAGCACACGCGCCATTGGTCGTTGATGCGTATGCTCCACTGCCCAGCCCGATCATGAGACAAAGCCTCCAGCCGGTTTGAAGGCGGGAGACGCAAATCTTCAATACGCGTGGCGGCATCCAATTGCGTTAGTCGCATCGCTGCACGTTTGAGAATATCCGGCGGAAATCGCCGCGATTTTCCTGAGGCAAAGAATTGCTCCGTCTCTGCGCTGGCGAAGTTGCGTATCATGCCAAGATGATAAACAAATAGTTTATGATGGTCAAGCGTTGTTTTAAACGAACTAGTGCGGAGTCGAATTGTACTAGATGGGTTTCTACGAAGCGCCGATAGTCTGGCTGGGGGTTCTTATGTGCCTCTGGCGACAGACAAGGTGAGCCTGGCTGAGCATACTGCGAAATATAAATCGGTAATGGTTGGCGAGTTATAACGGCCACTGGCATACCGGGAAGCGGGGGAAATTTCATAGATCAACAGAAGGAGAAAAAATATGAAACTGTCTGGGTTTGTTATTGTCTTTGCGGTGCTGACGTTATCGGCGTGCGGGAAGAAAAGCGAGGAATCTGTGACAGCTAACGTACCACCACCGGAATCCAATACGGTTGTCGCCCAACCGGCTATGCAACCGCCGGCAGAGCAGAAGACGCCGGAGAAAATGCCGGAAACGACAGCAGCCTCCCCCGCAGTGGCCGACCCAACTTCGCCTGCGGCGGAAACGAAAAAGCCCATGAAGGCGAGTGGCGGAATGCAGCCACTCAGTCGTGAGGAGGGGCTGGCGTTAGCAGGCAAGAGTGGGTGCCTGGCCTGTCATAAGATTGAGAGCAAGTTGGTGGGACCCGCGTGGCGCGATGTGAGCAAACGTTACAAGGGAGACCCGGGTGCCAAGGCGCGTTTGGTGGCGAAGGTGAAGGCGGGCGGCAAGGGTAATTGGACGGAGGTGACCGGGGGAGTTTCCATGCCGCCGTATTCTCCGCGCGTATCAGATGAAAATATTGAGAAGTTGGTGACGTTCGTATTGTCGCAATGAGCGAAGAAAAGTCTGTAGTTGAGGTGGATAGTTAGATACCGTACAGACCCGAAATAGCATTGCGTTTAATGTTAATTCTACAGGGATAACCTGTTAACTTTAAGGAGAGAATGATGAACAAGGATCAAGTCAAAGGAACCGCTAAGGATATCGCTGGTAAAGTGCAGGAAGGAGTAGGAAAGGTTGTTGGCAGTAAAAAACAACAGATTAAAGGTATCGGCAAACAAATTTCCGGGAAAGCCGAAAAAAGCTACGGTGATGCCAAGCAAGCCACCAAGGATATAAACAATCATTCTTGAAGCGTTAATGTAATACAAATGGCCGCTATGGGCGGCCATTTTTTCGCCAGGACTACGCTGAAAAATCCACAATATGAAAATTGTTTTTTCGACATCAGCAGAGGGAATATGAATAGGGAATTCATCGAGCGCAGGACTCCGCCCAATGGGATAAAGCGTCTGAAACTCGTCTTGATCAACTCGCTGACCTCATGGATTGATCACCGCGCGTCCAGCAAAGGGGCAGCGCTGGCCTTCTATACCTTGTTTTCCATAACCCCCATTTTGGTATTGGCTATCGCAGTTGCTGGCTATGTCTTTGGTGTAGATGCTGCCCGAGGTGAAATTGTTGCTCAAATGCAAGGAATGATAGGGCCGAATGGTGCCCAGGCAATTCAGGCATTGCTCGTCGCCGCGCGGGATCCAACCTCCGGGCTAGTGGCGACCATTGTGGCGAGCGTGCTGTTGCTGCTTGGTGCTACCAGTGTCTTCGCGGAGTTAAAAGGTAGTCTGGATGAGCTGTGGGGCATTGAAAAATCTGATAAGTCGGGTCTCAGTGTGCTATTAAGAACGCATCTGTTGTCCTTTGGAATGGTGCTTGCGCTGGCTTTCCTGTTGTTGGTTTCGCTCGTGTTCAGCGCGGCTTTGACTTTGCTGGAACAACGTGCGGGCGGAATGTTGGGCAATGCTGGTGGCATTCTGGCGGCAATTTCCTCGATGATTTCTTTCGGCGTTATCGCGTGCATGTTTGCAATTATCTACAAGACTCTGCCGGACGCGCCGTTGACATGGCGAGATGTCTGGGTAGGCGCTGCGGTGACGGCGGGGCTGTTCAGTGGGGGGAAATATTTGATCGGCTTGTATCTGGGCAATAGCGGCGTAGCATCCAGCTTTGGTGCCGCCGGCTCATTAATTGCATTACTGTTATGGGTATATTATTCGGCGCAGATTTTCTTTATGGGAGCGGAATTTACACGGCACTACGCCGAGCGGTTCGGCAGTCTGCAGCCTAAAGCTGTTCGCCGCGAAAAAGATCATCTTATGCCGCAAGGGGGAATCGCCAATTTTGGTTGATTATTTTTTCAGCAAATCACGAATTTCCCGAAGCAGGGCTTCTTGTGGTGGTGTAACAGGTGCTGCGGCTTCGGCATTTTTCTTCATCGAGTTGATGCCTTTGATAACCATAAAGATAACAGCAGCAATAATCGTAAAATCCACAATGGTTTGAATGAATTTCCCATAGCTGATTACTACGGCGGGTGCAGTTGCGGTGGCTTGTTGCAGGGTAATCGCTAATTTAGAAAAATCCACCCCGCCTACCAGCACTCCAATGGGAGGCATGATTACATCAGTGACCAGAGAAGAAATAATTTTTCCGAAGGCGCCGCCGATAATGACGCCAACGGCCATATCAACTACGTTTCCTTTCATCGCAAATTCTTTAAATTCCTGCATCATGCTCATGATTTATTCCTTTGACTGGTTTTGAGTGGGTTGCCGAATTTAACGTCAGTCTCCCTGAAAAAACAAGAGGGATCGTTTGGCATGATGCGTTCGTTATCGTACAGACCAAGGCTGCCATTATGTTCAGTCTGATGATTTCACGGAACTAAATTTTAGAGGACACTATGCTCGTGACATTTACCACCAATGCTTATGCCGACATCACCATGTTCGGAAATGTGGCGCTTGCCATGCTGAAGATGATGGGACACAGCCCAACCGTTCCCGGCGCTATTCTGGCGGTAGACGTGCCGGATGCGCTACGCCGGTTGCAAGCCGCCATCGTTGCATCGCCGCCGGTGGCAGATAAGGAGGAAGATGAACCTGGAGTGAGCGTGGCTAACCGAGCGCTGCCGCTGATTAATTTACTGGCAGCCGCAGTAAAGGAAAACAAGGACGTAATGTGGAAATAAATAGTCATTTTTCGGAGGAAATCATCATGCAAAAAATGGAAGAAAAGGAAATGGATGCCTATCGCGATGAGCTCAATACGGATATCAGGAACCTGGTTAGAAAGTATCGCAGAATTTTTGATTGGGATATTCCCGAGGTGGATCAGCAGGCCGCAGACAAACTTATCCTTGGCGAAATGCAGGCTGTGCTGCAAGAGATTTCAGCCAAGTCGGTAGCTTATCATCCCTAGCGGGCGGGATTACAACGGCGGGGAAGGGTTGATTTCCTGCATTCCACGCTGATACATTTTGACGTTATTGCGCCCATTTTTTTTGGCATGATACATGGCGAGGTCAGCGTTTTTCACCAGCAGCTTCTCGTTTTTGCCATGTTCC
>JBDTPU010000364.1:0-2670 GCA_039932535.1 Gallionella sp.
CACCTTCTATATGTATGGATTTGTGCATGGGGTTTTTTTATGGAGTTACGATCAATATTTGAAACGCCTGGCTAACTGGATCAGCATTGTCTCCAGCAGCAGCCCGATGATGCCCACCGTGAAGATCGCGATGATGATGTGCTCGACATTCAGGTTGTTCCATTCATCCCACACCCAGAACCCGATGCCCACTCCGCCAGTCAGCATCTCTGCTGCGACGATCACCAGCCATGCCGTGCCGATGGCCAGGCGGATGCCGGTCAACATATAGGGCAACGTCGCCGGAAACAAAATTTTGGTGAATATCTTCCACTCCGACAGATTAAGCACCCGCGCCACATTCAAATAATCCTGCGGCAACTGACGCACCCCCATCGCGGTATTGATAATCATCGGCCATATGCTGGAAATAAAGATCACCCAGATGGCGGCTGGATTAGCCGCCTTGAATACCAGCAGACCGATGGGCAGCCAGGCTAATGGCGATACCGGCCTGAGCATGCTCACAATGGGCGAGGTCATTTTGTCGAGGAAGTTAAAGCGCCCGATCATGAAGCCGAGCGGAATGCCCACCAGCGCCGCCAACCCAAAACCGATACCAACGCGACCCAAAGAATTCAGGATATTCCAGCCTATCCCCTGATCGTTCGGCCCCTTTTGATAAAAGGGATGGCTGAACAAAGCCACCGCAGAATCCCATGTCTTGGCGGGACCGGGAAGCGCCGCAGTACTCTGTGCCAACAATGCCCAGAGCAGGATGAACAATCCCAATCCCAGCAGCGGGGGGAGAATGTCGGCGGTAAAAAACTTTCTGAACTTCATCATGCACGCACTTTAAAAATGGCCGCGTATTTCACCGGGTCTTTGCCATCCCATACCGTACCGTCGATCAACTTGGAACTGCGCATGACATCCTTGGGAACTGAAACCTTGACCTGGGATGCTGCCTGCTTATATAGCTCAATCTGATTGATCTTTTTGGCGATGCCCAGATAATCCGGGTCGCTCTTGAGCAAACCCCAACGTTTATGTTGGGTAAGGAACCACATTCCGTCTGACAGGTAGGGAAAATTCACCGCGCCGTCGTTGTGGAATTTCATGTAGTTGGGGTCATTCCATTTCTTGCCCAGACCATCTTCATATTTGCCTTCAAAGCGTTGATCGATTACTTCGACCGGGCAGTTCACATAGGATTTATCAGCGATGATCTCCGCCACTTTACTGCGGTTAGCCATGTCATCAATGTACTTTGATGCTTCCAGCACAGCCATGATCAAGGCGCGGCTGGTATTGGGATTGTGCTGCACAAAGTCAGCCGTACAACCCAACACTTTTTCCGGATGGTCTTTCCAAATGTCCTGGGTCGTCGCTACAGTGAAGCCGATCTTGTCGTAGATGGCGCGGTTGTTCCACGGCTCGCCGACGCAGAATCCGTCCATATTGCCGACGCGCATGTTGGCCACCATTTGCGGAGGAGGAACGGTGATGGTCTTGACATCGCTTATCGGATTGATGCCGTAGCTGGCCATCCAGTAGTAAAGCCACATCGCATGCGTGCCGGTGGGAAATGTTTGCGCAAAGGTGTAATCGCGCTTCTCGATATCTACCAGCTTTTTCAAGGCCGCACCGGTAGTCGCGCCCTTATCCTTGAGCTGATTGGACAGCGTGATGGCCTGACCATTGTTACTCAGCGTCATCAGTACCGACATGTCTTTTTTCAGACCGCCAATGCCGAGATTAACGCCATAGATCAGTCCGTATAGAACGTGTGCGGCATCGAGCTCGCCATTCACCAGCTTATCGCGCACCGCCGCCCAGGAAGCTTCTTTGGAAGGGATGATTTTGATGCCGTACTTTTCGTCGAACTTCATGACCGAGGCGATAACCACCGAAGCGCAATCTGTCAGCGGTATAAAGCCGACCCTTATTTCCTTTTTCTCCGGTGCGTCGGAACCGCCAGCCCAGGCTGCTGCGCGTATCCCCATCGGCACCATGGACATTATTCCTGCGGCTCCCAGAATCGCACCCGTCTGTTTCATAAAATCCCTCCGGCTGTTGTTTGGCGTCTGAGCAACTTTTGCTGCATTCCCGCCCGTTTCTGTTTGGTCATGGCCAATTTTAATTTTCGAGTTATCCATCTCCTGCCTCTCCTTAAAATAATTTCTGTGGTTTAAACCTGTAAAATAAATAAGGCGTCCGACCGCGCTTTGCGCAGTGGGACGCCTTTGTCCTTACATTCTTTACTGTCGCGGATCGCCATTGATCCGGTACCTGCCAACTATTATGCAAGGCTTGTGCCAACAAATCTAAAGTTGCTGCAATGTCCATGCGTCACATGGCATATCGACAATTTTGGAGTGCAGAACCTGGGAGAAAAAATACGCGTACCGCAATCTTTTGGTGCATATTCCTTTGAAGCTGCACCTGTAATGCACAAATTCAGGCGCTTAATTCCTGAGCCAGAATGATGGCCTCGGCAATTTCTGCCAGTCGTTTGCCTTTGCTCATTGCCATGCTGCGCATCCTTTTATAGGCATCGGCCTCGCTATATCCGTGAGCCGCCATCAAAATGCCCTTAGCCTTATCCACCAATTTGCGTTCTGCTAATTGGTTCTTCGCCTCCTTGAGTTCGTCACGCAGCCGCTTGTGCTCAGAGAACCGCGCAGCAGC
>JBDTPU010000365.1:0-1617 GCA_039932535.1 Gallionella sp.
TAAATCTGCGAACTGCCCTCGCGGGTTAAAACGATCGCCAATTGTTTGCCGTCCGGCGACCAGGCAGGTGCGCTATTGCTGCCGATGAAATTGGCCAGCAGCACGCGCTGATTGTTGTACAGCGATTGTATATAAATGGCCGCATGTCCCGCTTCAAAGCTCACATAAGCAAGATGGCTGCCGTCCGGCGACCAGGCCGGCGAAATGATCGGCTCGTTTTGCGCCAGCACGGTTTGTTCGTTGTAGCCGTCACTGTCTGCCACCATCAGGCGAAACTTTTGTCCCTGGCGGTTCACATAGGCGATGCGAGTGCTGAACACGCCCTTGTCACCGGTTAATTTTTCATAGATCAAATCCGCGACGCGATGTCCAACCGCGCGCACCTGGTCATTACTCGCCGCGACTGATTGCCCGGCCAACTCAACCTGCTTGACCACATCCAGCAAACGAAAGCGCACTTCGATACGGCCATTGGTTTGAACGACCGTGCCTATCGCCAAGGCGTCCGCGCCGCGCACCTGCCAATCTGGATAATTGACCTCAGCCAATTGGTGCGGCGCTTTCCCCGCCAGATCAACCAGCCGGAATAAACCGGTGCGCTGCAAATCGCCCGCGATCACTTCATTGATGGTTTGCGCCAGTTTGCTCTCGCCACCGAACGGCACGATGGCCACCGGAATCTGGTGTTCACCTGCGCCGATGATTTCAATACTCAAGGCTGCGCCTGCCAACGACGTCTGTGCTAACAACAGCAGTCCCATCATGCCTTGCAATACGCGTAACACCATTAAATACTCCCTTTATTCGGTCGGTTGAAAACCCAGATCCAATTCACGAAAATTACTGAACAACTGCGCATCCGGCGGCAACGGCAACGGAGAGGATTTCAGGATCGCGCGCTCCACTGCATTGTCATATGCCACATTTCCGCTGGATTTTTTCAATTCTGCTTTCAATACCGCTCCGCCGGGCAACAACGTAACCAGAAATTTGGCACGTGCATCATTCGCCACATCCGGAGGCATCACGACATTACGCTGTATCTTGGCCTGGATTTTCGCCTTGTACTCATCCACCAAGCTATTTTTCGCCGCGGTTTGCTGGTCTTGCCTGATCCGCTCGGCCTGTACCCTTGCAGCTTGCTCATCGGCAATGCGGCGTGCTTCCATATCCTCGGCAGGTTTTTGTATTTCAGGCTTGGGTTGCACCCTTTCGACGACTTTCGGCTCAGGTTTCTTTTTTTCCGGCTTGACCGCTACTTTCTTTTTCTCCGGAATCACAATGTCAGGTTTGACGATTTCCGGTTCGACTATTTTCTGCTGCGGTGGCGGTGTGACTTCCGCAACCTTCAGTTCCACGGGAGGTGGAACAACTTCCTCCGGCAAGCTCGGCCATAATTCCACACTCATCGTTGCGGGCAATGAAACCTGCCTGTTCCAGTTAAAACCAAAATACAGCAGCGCAAAAAACACACTATGCACCAGCAGCGCCAGAATGCCCGCGGGCAACCTATAGGGTTCGTAAATTGTTGCGCTCATTTCTTGGACATCTTTTCTGGGGGCATCATTTCCTGGCTTGGGTCAGCAGACCAACTTTCTGAATATGTTGCTGTTGCAG
>JBDTPU010000366.1:0-4840 GCA_039932535.1 Gallionella sp.
GAGGTGGGCAAGGACATCCATGCGCCGGGCTATTATGTGCACATCGCACCGGATGAGTGTTTCGTCGGGGTCGGACTGTGGCATCCCGAAGCGGATGTGTTGTTCAAGATACGCGAGGCCATTGTGAAGAACGGCAAGGCTTGGGTGGCGGCGCGTGATGACAAGGCTTTCAGTCAGCATTTTTCGCTCGAAGGTGATGCGCTTGCCAACGCACCGCGCGGATTCGCGAAGGATCATCCGCTGGTGGAAGATTTGAAGCGCAAGGATTTCATCGCCCTCGCCGATTTGAGCGATGCGAGCGTGACTTCGGCGAGACTGCTCACTCAGGTGGTGGAACACTTCCGGCAGGCGGCTCCTCTCATGCGTTTCTTGTGCAAGGCGCTGGAGTTGCGATTCTAATAGCTTCGATCGGCTGACCGGATCAGGCTGGAATCATTTATTAACGGCACCAAGGGCACAAAAAACTGCCGCATTCGTGCTGCTCTTCATCACTGTAATTGGATAACCCACGCATGGCCCATCTCGTCGCTTCCCTCTCCGGCCACGGTTTCGGCCATGTCGCGCAGACTGCGCCGATTTTGAATAGGCTGCATGAGCGCATGCCGCAACTGCGGATCACGGTACGCTCGGCGGCGCCGCTTGTACATTTGCGTTCGCGCATTCATGCGCCGTTCGCACATTTGCCCAGTGAGGGTGACATCGGCATGATTATGTCTTCGGCGCTGGATGTGCGCGTCGAGGAAAGCCGCGAAGCCTATCGGGAATTTCATACTAACTGGAATGCGCGTGTTGATGAAGAGGCGCGTCTGTTGCGCGAACTCAAGGCTGATTTTGTATTTTCCAACGTTGGCTATCTGCCGCTGGCGGGCGCACAGCGCGCGGGCATTCCGAACGCCGCGTTATGTTCGCTGAATTGGGCGGACATCTATCGCCACTACTGCGGGGATGGCTCCGTTCGTGCAGACCCTTCGACAGGCTCAGGGCGAACGGAAGATGTTTTATGCGACCAGATTATTGCCAAGCAAATCCATGACTGTTACGCCAACGCCAACGCTTTTCTGCGCGCTACGCCGGGTATGTCCATGAGCGATCTGCCCAATCTTCTTTCTGTCGCGCCGATCGCTGTGGTCGGCACGAACCGGCGCGATGAACTTAATCGTCGCCTGAAACTTTCTGCCGATGAAAAACTGGTGCTGGTCAGTATGGGCGGTATCGCCAGCCGCTTGCCTGTAGAAAAATGGCTGAGAATAGACGGCGTGCGCTGGCTGGTGCAAAGCAGTTGGCAGGTCGAACATCCTGATGCGATCGTTCTCGAAACATTACAAATGAGCTTCAGCGACCTGCTCGCCAGCAGCGACGCGCTGATCTGCAAACCCGGCTACGGCAGCTTTGTCGAAGCCGCAAGCTGCGGTGTGCCGGTGCTCTATGTCAGCCGCGCTGACTGGCCGGAATCATCCGCGCTGATAACATGGCTGCAACAACACGGCCTGTGCCGCGAAGTTTCACGCGATGTTCTGGAACAAGGGAGGATTACTGAATTGCTGCAAGAAATCTGGAATTCACCAAGACCTGAAGCGGTTATTCCGCAAGGCGGCGAACAAGTAGCGAATTGGTTGGCGGAAAAATTAAATTTGTAGAATGCATATAGCGCAACCATCAAGATTTAAAAATCTCTGAAAAACGCAACGAGCGATGGCAGAGCTAGGCGCGAAAGGGTGAAGAAGCGGAATGTACATTTGTACATGAGTATTCTGAATCCTTGAGCAACAACGCTCTGTCGAGCGGAGTAGTTTTACAGAGGTTTTTTTAGTGGAGGTGAGGAGTGCTTTCGTCATGCACATGCCCATGCTCCAGCTCCTCAGCGGTAGCCTTGCGCGCCTCGGTGACGGTGCAATTGAAAGTCAGGGTTTTACCGGCCAGCGGGTGATTGCCGTCCACGGTTACTTCCTCGTCGGTGACTTCCAGCACGGTGAAAAGCAAAAAATCCTCATCGTCGGAAGCTTCCGGTGCGCCTTCAAACTGCATGCCTACCGTTACTTCTTTCGGGAAGGAGCTGCGCGGTTCGACTTCGACGAGGTTGTGGTCGTATTCGCCAAAAGCATCATCGGGTTTCATGGTTACGCTGCATTTATCACCGACGCTTTTGCCGTGCAGCGCTTCTTCGACCAGCGGAAAAATGCCGTCGTATCCGCCATGCAGGTAGCTGATCTGTTCTTCGACTTTTTCCAGCAATTCACCAGTCGAGTCGAACAATTCGTAGTTCAGCGAAACAACCATGTCTTTGGCAATTTTCATTTCATATCCTTTATCACGTCAAGAATTTCTTGCGCGTGTCCGTGAGCCCGAACACCGAAGGTGACATGACGCAGCTTACCGTGCTGGTCAATTACGAATGTAGAGCGTTTGATCGACAATATTTTTTGCCCCTCAACACTTCGACCAGGCTCAGTGCTGGCTTCTTTTTCATACATCACACCATAGCGATTGCAGACCAGCGCATCGGGATCGGAGAGCAGTAATACCGACAGACCGAATTTGTCGCGAAACGACGCATGACTTAAACAGTCATCGCGGCTGATACCGATTACGATGGTGTTGAATTTGGTGAATTCCTCCTCCAGCGCGCTAAATTCATTGGCTTCCATGGTGCAGCCGGGCGTGTCATCCTTGGGGTAGAAATACAGCACGACATTCTTCTTGCCCAGTTGAGATGCCAAGCTGAAATCTTGCATATCACTATCCGGCAATTCGAATTGCGGTGCTTCCATTCCGGCGGTTAGTGGTACAGATTGCATTTGATGGTGCTCCCTTTTGCTGTTGCTCCCCTTGGATGCATTCTAAACAATTTTTGGTCATGGTATAAAATTTTTTACGTCATGCCCGGATTGCGCATGGGCGGCTATAATCTCCAGGATGAAAAGCAAAGCTACCTTGCTCGGCGGATTGACCGTTAACGAGTTCCTGCGTGACTACTGGCAAAAAAAGCCGTTTCTGATTCGTCAGGCATTTCCGCAATTCCATAACCTGATTATCCCCCGGCAACTGATGGCTCTGGCCAGTATGGAAGACGTGCAGGCTCGCATAGTGATGCAACGACGCGGCAAATTTGAATTGAAACAAGCGCCGTTCGAACCCGAAGACCTGGAAAATTTCGACAAGTTCAAAGGCACGGTGCTGGTGCAAAACCTGAATCATTATCTGCCGGAAGCTGCCGCGCTGCTCAAACATTTCGCGTTCATTCCGCACGCCCGACTGGATGATTTGATGGTGAGCTATGCGTCGAAAGGCGGGGGAGTGGGACCGCACTTTGATTCGTATGATGTATTTTTGCTGCAAGGTATGGGACATCGCCGCTGGCAAATTTCTGCACAAGCGGATCACCGTCTGATAGAAGGGGCGCCGCTGCGCATCTTGCGCAATTTCAAAGCCGAGCAGGAATGGGTGCTGGAACCCGGCGACATGTTGTATCTGCCACCGCACTATGCGCACAACGGCATCGCCGAAGATGACTGCATGACTTATTCCATCGGCTTTCGCGCGCCCACCCATCAAGAGCTGGCCGAGCACTTCCTGGTGTATCTGCAAGACCGGATAACCGTGGACGGCAGGTACGGTGATCCCGATTTAAAGATGCAAAAACACCCTTCCGAAATCAGTGCGGCGATGTTGCATCAGGTGGAGCAGGTCATTAAGCAAGTGCGCTGGGACAAAGAAGATATCGCGAATTTTCTCGGTTGCTTTTTGAGCGAACCCAAGCCGCACATTTTTTTCAACGCACCTGAACGGCCACTGAGCCGGGTGAAATTCACGCAAGGGATAAAAAAACACGGTGTAAAACTGGCCTTGCAGAGCCAGATGCTGTGTCACGCTGGCTGGATTTTTTTGAACGGCGAAGCGCATCACTTAAGTGGGTCCGACTATGTGTTATTGCGCGGCCTGGCTGACCAGCGCGAGTCCCCCGCGTGGCAGGATAGTTCGGCGGAGTTGATCGAATTGCTTTACCAATGGTATCTGGACGGCTATATTTGCGCCTCTTTGGAGGTGGATCATGATTGAGCTGGTACAACATACCAAGCTGGACGGCATCGAAGACTACATCGCTGCGCTCGACACGCTGTGCAAACTGGCGCATCGAAATCTTTTTCTGTTTGAAAAAGATTTCGATGGTTTGGGATATAACAGCGAAGCGCGCTTTACGACGCTGCGCTATTTTTTACTCGCCAACCCTGCCCATCGCTTGTTCATGTTGGCTCATGACACGCGCTACTTATCTGCGTTATGTCCGCGCATGATGTTGCTGCTGCGCCAATTTGGAACCAGCATGTTTATCCATCAGACACCCAAAAATCTACAGCACATCACCGAGCCCTTTTCTGTTGCGGACGAAGCAAATTATGTGCGCCGTTTTCACTTCGACGATCCGCGCGGCATCTTGGCGCAACATGATCCGGAGAAGTCGCGCGCATTGAAGTCACGCTTCATGGAAATGTGGGAGGTTTCCCATCAAGCCTTGTCCGCTACCAGGCTGGGGCTATAGCCTAAAAGAAAACTGGATTTACTTTAGTTAACTGATAGAATCCGCCCGCCCTGGATTTTGGGTGCATTCCGTTTTGATTCTGGATGCATTTAAATTCAGGGAAATTTTTGTATCTCAACTTCAAACTCTCAAGGAACACCAAATGAAACGTATTGCTCTTGTTGCTGCTCTGTTGACTCTTGCTTTAACCGCGTGCGGCCAAAAGACTGAAACGCCTGCTGTTGTGGCCCCAACTCCTGCTGCTGTCGTTGCACCGGATGCTGCATCTGCTCCTGTGGCGGTCCCGGCTACCGCCGCTGATGC
>JBDTPU010000367.1:0-4542 GCA_039932535.1 Gallionella sp.
GTACCAGGAATAGTGAAATCTCTAGAAGCTTTGATGACGTCCGCATAGAGACGATCTTCCGCCGCATCTTGCGGCGCAGCGATGTTAATTCCCATCAAATTGGAACTGGCTGACAGCCTGGAGTTTGCAGCACCTGAAGCAAGCGAGCCTCCGGCACCCCCACACGAGGCAATGCCGGACACCGCGAACAGTATCCCAATAATCACATTTAATAGAACTTTTAATCTGACTGGTTTGCTACTCAACATAGTTAGATCCTTTCAATATAGGGTGGAAATTAATCCGGCTCTCCCCTGAGCAAAGACGGCACGCTATCAGAAAGAAGTAAGCCATCAAAAGCCGTCTGACCGGGTGGAGATTGCCCGAATGAAAGGCGTATTTAGGCCGACCAACGGTTAAAATTGGAGGATGAATGGCGACCCCCGAAATGGAACCCAGTTACCCTGATAGATACGTCTGATACAACTCTTGTAATTGAGGAATCGAATGAGTTAAATTTTCTGACATAACAGGGTTTGTCTGGACATGACCAATAGCATGGTTCAAAATGCGCGGCCTGCGAAGGAGGCAGTGCTATGTCTGTATTGAAATAGCCAATGGAATGAAGCTAATCTGCTTGAAACATGGAAGCTTGGGTGAGTGGTTTAAACCAGCAGTCTTGAAAACTGCCGAGGATGCGAGTCCTCCGTGAGTTCGAATCTCACAGCTTCCGCCAGGTTGAAACTTTAACCGCACTTCCTTAGTCTTACTTGCATTATTGAATTACGCATAACTTTTTTTAGGAGACTTCTCATGGAATACGAATATCAACCCACAACGCAAATCGGCATCGCGGTAGCCACGCAAAATAAAGTATTGCGCAACACTTACATGATGCTGGCGCTCACCATGATCCCGACGGTGATCGGCGCATTCATCGGCATGTCCACCAACTTCTCTTTCATGGCGCAACATCCGATCGTGTTCTCGCTGCTGATGTTCGCCGCGATGATGGGCCTGATGTTCGGCGTGACCGCCACGCGCAATAGCGGCTGGGGTGTCGCGTTGCTGCTGGCCTTTACCTTTGTCGCCGGATTCTTCCTTGGCCCCATCCTGCAAGTCGCGCTGCACCTGAAGAACGGCGCGCAACTGGTCGGCATGGCCGCAGGCGGCACCGGCATCATCTTCGGCAGCCTGGCGACGCTCGCAACCGTCACCAAAAAAGATTTCAGCTTCATGGGCAAGTTCCTGTTCATCGGCGTGATCCTGCTGATCATCGCTTCCTTCGCCAACCTGTTCTTTCAGGTGCCCGCGCTGGCGCTGACCATATCCGCGATCGCCGTGATGATCTTCTCGGCTTACATCCTGTTCGACATCAGCCAGATCGTAAATGGCGGCCAGACCAACTACGTAATGGCGACGATGAGTTTGTATCTGGACATCTACAATATCTTCATCAACCTGCTGAACCTGCTGATGGCGTTTAGCGGCGAGCGGGATTGACGACGTAGCCCTTCAACAAAAAGCCGACGCGAGTCGGCTTTTTTGTTTGGCATCCGAAACCATCACACTATTTTTTGATTGTCTTGGTCGCCCGCTTTTTGCGCGGAGCTGTGCGCTTTGTGACCGCCGGTTCAACCGCCGCTTTTTCTGCCGCTGCCTTCCTGGCTGCTGCCTGTTCTGCTGCAATCCTGGCCGCGATCTGTTTGGTCACGATGCCACCGCTGGCGGCGGCGAAATCCAGGGCGATGGAAGGCGCGGCCCAGTGACCGCTCACGCGGACCGGCACGGTGACACCTTTCAATTCTGCCAGCTCTCCGGCGCTGCGCCGTTTAAGCGCGGCAGAAACTGTGGCAGCGAGTTGATATTTGATGTTGCCGGTATCGAGCGCAACATCGCCATCGCCCGCGACGCGGAACAACGGTGTCCTCATCGCAAAACTATTGCCGTGGCTGACGCCATCCTTGATATCGAGCGTAACTTTCAAATCGGAGAAATCGGTTTTTTCGCCCGGCTTGGCCTCATGGACACGCGCCTCGCTCTTGACTCCCAAGTCATCTTTGCCTTCGATCAGCGCAGCGCGCATATCAATACCCGCCAGCGAACCGCGCGCCAGCGCAAGCGAGGCGCTGCCGTTCAAAGATTTGCGCAGCGCACCGACGCTGCCGCCTTCCGCGCCGATATCCAGCGCAACATCGGCCTTGCCCGTGAGCTTGCTTGCGCCTGAGGTATCGGCGAACAGCGCGTTCACCTGCACACCTTTGAAGTTCTGTTTGAACGCGATCTGCGGGGTAGCCTGCGCTGCCGCGCTGATGCTGCCTGTCATCGAGCCGCCATAGAGTTTTGCCGTGAGCGGCGCTACCGTGAGTTCGGATTTCTCGATCTTGATTCCAGCCAAAAACTTGTTAGCTTGCAGCTTGCCCATCTTGATCTCACCCACATTCAGGCTGCCGCTCATGTTCATATCCTTGAGGCCGCTGAAATCTATCTGCGCGGCATCGTTCTTGTAGCGCTTGATCCAGTCAGCTGAGATATAACGTCCCAGATCAATTTGGTTGGCATTGAGTTTGAATGTGTACCCGGGATGGCTGAAATCTTTTACCGCCAGCGTGCCGGTGATTTCGCTGTTGTCGATTTTTGCCTTGAAGCCGAGGTTCGCATTCCGCTCGGAAAGATCCGCATTCACGCTGCCCGTTGCGATTGCAGAAAGCCCGTCCGAAAGCATCGGATGTGTGGCGGAAAGATTCAGCGTGATCGAACCAAGTTGCAGCTTGGGCGTGGTTTCAAAATCCATACTGATCGGGCCGGACAATCTGCCTTGCAGCGTGCGCCCCTCGCCCTTGAAATCAAAATCCACACCGAATTCCGCCGCCTTGAAAATCTTGTTGGCAAACTCGAATGCCGGCATTTGCGCCGCCGTTGTCCACTTCTCGTCGAACTGCGACAAGGACGCATCAAGCGTGGCCTGACTGCCGTTCCATACGCCATTGGCGAGCTGCAGCTTGGGAACACTGAGCTTGGTCACGATGCTGCGCTGCCCGTAATTGCCCGTTGCCGAAACAACAAAGTTTTCTGCCAGCAGCGATCCCTGTGCGGGATGACTGTCCACGCTTCCCTTGAAGCTCAGGGCAAGATTGCTGAACCCGGCGGCCGTGCCTGTCAGCGTGCCATCAATGTCGGCGAACTCGTAACGTGCCTCCTTGTGATCGTAAAACAATCGGCTTTTCAATTCGATCAGGGCGTCACTGTGCACCTTTTCCGAATTGAGACGGAAGCTCGCCTTCAGATTACCCGGCACCGTATCGGCGATCCTGCCGGTTTCGATCTGCATATCCTGCAACGCGACACGCTGCCACTTGATCTCGTCCTGCCAATTGAGAGTCGAGTTGGTGATGTGCACACTGTCGATATCGAACGTCACCGGCGACAAGGTTTCATCGCGGATCAGCAGATCGTCATAATTGGCCGTGCCGTCCTTGTAGCGAATCAGATTCACGCGCGCGCCGTCGATCTCGATGTGGTCGAACACCAGTTGCTTTCTCAATAAAGGCAGCCACTCGATATAGAGCCGGGCATTATTGACGGCGGCAAATTCGCGCGCGCTGTTGCGCTGGCGCAGCAATACCTTTCCTGATTCCAGTCCCAGCTTTGGAAAAAATGTCACCTTGATGTCGCCCTGCAACACCAGATCGCGCTGGGTATGTGTCTTGACGTACTGGACGATCTCGTCCTTGAAGTTGTTTGCATTGAACGAGAGGATGAACACGCCGATGGCGACCGGAAGTATCAGCAGTATGATCAGCACCCCGCCTATCGCATAGCGGTAATGCTCCCTGGCGAGCTGCTCGGAAAAAGGCAGCTTGAACAGCCCGAAAGTCGAGATCAGCAGGCCGATCACGCCATACAACCCGAGCAGCGCGTTTTTGATTGCTTTCATTCATTGTCCCTTGCAAATTCAATTGCAAAAATGATGTGGTGCGAATTGTAACCTTGCCACGATGCTTGCGGGTTCAGCTAATCTCCCCCTTATAAATCAAGCGAAGGATTCACTCTTTCACAAACACCGCAATTGATTCCACATGCGAAGTATGCGGAAACATATTCATCACCCCCGCTGCCTTGAGCGTGTAGCCGTGCTGCACCAGCACCTGCGCATCGCGCGCCAGCGTGGCCGGGTTGCACGAAACATACACGATGCGGCGCGGGGCGTTTTCTCCACCTAACGATTTCACCAGCTCCATCGCGCCATCGCGCGGCGGGTCGATCAGCAATTTATCGAATCGCCCCAGTGCCGCATATCCTTCCGCGGTCATCGCGAACAGATTCATTGCGGCAAATTCGGCTGCCCCCACCCCCACCCTGGAGGAACTACTAGCCATTCGACTAAGCCCGCTAGCGGGCAAGTCGCTGGTTATCCCCCGGCGGGAGAGGGAGTCTTTATCGAGGCCGTTGGTCACGGCATTTTGTCTGGCGCGCGCCACCAGCGCAGCGCTGCCTTCAATGCCCAGCACTTGCGCGCCGCTGCGCGCGATGGGCAGCGTGAAGTTGCCCAGACCGCAGAAA
>JBDTPU010000368.1:0-2008 GCA_039932535.1 Gallionella sp.
GCCGCCCATGGAAAAAATTCCGGAAGCGGGATTTTTTGAAAAATATTGGCTTTGGTTACTCGCCTTGGGCTTGGTAATAGCCGGTGCTGTCACCTGGAGAATGATGAGCAAAGGTGAAGAGCGCTGACACCAGATGCGTTAGCCTGACCGGTGCATTTAACCGCAGACACTCTGCTTCAATCGGTGGCTTGCAATGCTTTCACCGTTATTTGCAACTGGCCCGCAACCCGGTCGACTGCGGCGCTTAATTTCTCTGCTTCCAGTTCATCCGCAGGTTTTGAAAGCGGATGATGTTGCAGCACAGCTTCGGAAAATTCGTGCAGGGTTTTGTAATGGCTGTCCGCATCGTGAATCAAGGGCTGCGGATTGATGGCCTGAAAGTACAACATCCCGCCTCGCAATGCGATCGCCAGCAAGTAACAATTCTGGCCGTGAGAAAAAACCTTGGGGTCGCGCACTTCAAAATACTGGGTGGAAAGATCGCCTTCAGGCGGACTCACTTGAATAAATTGCGTGGCGATTTGTTCGAGGAATGTTTGCGCACGGTTGAGTTGCGGAGCAAGGGTGATATGGTATTGGCCGGGGCGCTGGATAATGACCGGATTATCCAGTATTACCGGCTTGGCACGGCGTATGGTCAGAACAACCAGGGTAACGAGTGTGAGTACTAATAGTGTTTCGCCCATATTCCAACCTTGAAATCAGGAAACTTGCCTTGGTGGGTAACTGTCATCTAACCTGCGGTACGACCGCGCATGTTGGCGCTCTCTACCCAGCGTTTGATGCGATTGGCATCGCCGACGCGGGTGCTTCTGCCCCAGGAATCAAGCAGCACAATGATGAGCGGACGATGATTGATGGTAGCTTGCATCACCAGGCATTTCCCTGCTTCATTGATAAAACCGGTCTTGCTCAGGCCAATTTCCCATGAGGCATTCCTGACTAATGGATTGGTATTGCTAAAGCGTATTGCGTGACCGCCCAGAATGTCCACCAGATGAGTGGCGGTAGTGGTGTATTCATGGATTAAGGCATAGTCACGTGCCGCAGCAACCATTTTGACCAAGTCCTGCGCTGTAGAAACATTATCACTATTCAATCCGGTGGGATCAAAAAACCGCGTGTTCAACATGCCCAGCGCGGTCGCCTTGGCATTCATTGCGGCCACCAGTGCCGTTGTTCCGCCCGGATAACTTCTAGCCAGAGCAAGTGCTGCACGGTTCTCGGACGCCATCAATGCCATCTTGAGCATTTCACTGCGGGTAAATGTCATGCCGACGCGCAATTTGGAGCGCGCCCGTTTGAGCGTGTTCGGATCATCCTCCGCCACGCTCATGGCCTCGTCCATGGGCAACAGCGCATCCAGCACCACCATCGCGGTCATCAGCTTGGTAATGGAGGCAATCGGCACCACCGTTTGGGAATTTTTGTTGTACAGCGGTTGCTGCGTCTGCTCATCAAAAATCAACGCAATATGCGAACTCACTTTGAGTGAAGCAATCTTGCGCGACATCGGACTCTTCAACGCTTTATCCATCTTGTGATGGTGACGTAAGGTGTCGGCCTGAGCCGCATGCGCGGTTAACACGTGGCCCACCACTACCAGCATCCATAATTGTTTTTTCATTGTTATTCTTTCACCTGGGTGACTTGATAAAACACTGCTTAGCATACCCTAAATTCAATAAAAATCAATCCACAGGCTGTGCATGTTCTTCCTGTTTCTGAAGATTCCACATTTGCGCATATACCTGGTTGTGACCGAGTAATTCACGATGCGTGCCGCGTTCAATAATTTTTCCCTGATCCATCACCAAAATCTGATTGGCATCCACCACCGTGGACAAACGGTGTGCAATCACCAGCGTGGTGCGATTCTGCGCAATCGCGCGCAACTCGGCCTGGATGGCCTTTTCCGATTTTGAATCGAGCGCGGAAGTAGCTTCATCGAAAATCAATATCGCCGGATTTTTCAGAATCGCGCGCGCAATCGCGACGCGCTGCTTCT
>JBDTPU010000369.1:0-9011 GCA_039932535.1 Gallionella sp.
CACCACCGAGGAAAGAGCGCAAGCTGGTTGAAGCTAAAGAAGATGCAGATGGCGACTGGAAAGAGTTTTAGTCACATCAGAATTTTACTCCCCCGTAAAAATTGCGCCTTTCAACCTTGGTAATTGCCAACTTCAAATTTGAACTTGTTTTGGATCAGGCTATCTCATTAGTTCAATAAAATTTTCAGGAGAGAGTTGTGATTCAATATAGCAAACGCATGGTGATTATTCATTGGCTAACCTTGGCATTGTTGATTGCTGCCTGGTATCTTGGCGACAGCCTGGGCGAAGCGACCGATGACAGCAAGGCGACGCTGGCCGGGTATATATTTCATATATCGGCAGGCGGCACAATTTTATTGTTGAGCCTGTTTCGTTTTTATTTCCGTCGCAAAGATGGTACGCCGCCATTGGTAGTGGATACGCCGATGTATCAAGTACTGGCCAGGTGGGTTCATTATCTGCTGTATGCCGCCCTGGTTTTGTTACCCTTGAGTGGAATAACCATCCTTTTGACCAGCAAGGCGGGCCCGGCATTATTGGCTGGCGATGCGAATTTGTTGCCGAAGGAGCACGGCTACAGAGGTGTACTTGCCCACGTGGTGCATGAACAACTGGTTACCGTGCTGATCGTGCTGGTGGTGGTGCATATACTCGCTGCGATCAAACATCAATTCATCATGAAAGACGGATTGATGAGCAGAATGGTATTCCCGAAAAAAGACTGATTCTAATGGAGCCGGAATACAGGACAGTATTTGACCTTGCTGCCGCATCGTAACACCGGCTTGCGGTGCTTCCCTACAGAACCAGCCGGTTGTTCAAACAGGTCTTGGCTTGCGCGAGACGTGCCAAAGTGGGCAGGAGATTCAATCCGGTTGCGGCCTTGAGTGTCAGCGCATTTTCTTTCAAATCATCAAGAGAAATTTCCACACGGTTGCCGACCGCCGCAAAAGCAATTGCATTGCCGCTTTCGCAGGAAGGAAATACCAGCGCACGATCGGAAAACGCTGCCATGATGCGCGCCAAGCTAGCTTGGAAACCACGACTGCGTGTGAGCAGGTTGACCGCCAGCACACCGTCATTGCTCAAATGCGCGCGGCAAATCTGGTAGAACGGCAAGGTATCCAGCGCGCCCGCACGCGCGTTTTCATCGAAGCCGTCGACCAGAATCAAATCAAATTTTTTCTGGTTGCCCAATATATATTCCGCACCGTCGCCGATGACAAGATCAATACGCTTCGAATCTTCCGGCAACTTGAAAAATTGTCGCGCTGCAGCGACCACGGACGGTTCGATTTCCACTACGGTGAGATGCGCGAGCGGGTAATGGCGATACAGGAATTTGGTCAGCGAGGCCGCGCCCAAGCCGATCAGCAGCACCTTGCGCGGCCAGCGCGTATCATCACGCAGCAATAAACTTGCCATCATCTCGCGGGTGTATTCCAGTTCGAGATTCCACGGGCGCGCAATGCGCATCGCGCCTTGTACCCATGATGAACTGAAATGCAGATAGCGCACGCCCGCTTCTTCGCTGATGTCAATGGAGATAGCCAATCTAGCTTGGTAACCATTGATTCAATAACCAGCGCGCCCACTCGGTAACTTCCGTCGCGGTCATGCCGACGGCAGCGTGCTGTTTCGCCAGCGCATCGCCCGCCGCGCCATGCAGATACACGGCCAGCAGCATCGCATTATCTGCGGCCAGCCCTTGCGCGACGAAGGCAGAGATCATGCCGGTGAGCACATCGCCCATGCCCGCGCTGCCCATGCCGGGATTGCCGGTCGTGTTCACAAATAATTTACCGTCGCGGGTGGCGCACAAACTGTCAGCGCCTTTCAGCACCACGTTACAGTGTAATTGGCGAGCCAATTGTGTCCCTGCCGCAATGCGATCCGCCTGTATTTCTTGCGTACTGCAAGCCAATAAACGCGCCGCTTCACCGGGATGCGGCGTGAGCACGCAAGCGGCTTCGCGTGCGCTCAGCAGCATGCGCAAGTCCGCGCGCAGTGCGAGAATGTTCAGCGCGTCGGCATCCAGCACCAGTGCGGCATTAATGTTGAATGCAGCGTGAAGTATTTTCTGCGCGGCCATGTCGACGCCCAAGCCACAGCCGACCGCCATCACATTTACATCGCGTAATTGCATCGCGGCTGACGCGCTGTGCAGCATCAGCTCAGGTTGCAGAAAATCCACACCCGGCGCATTTTCCGTGAGCAGCCCGACATGCACGCGACCTGCGCCCAGCTTGAGTGCGGCGCGTGCCGCCAGCAGCGGCGCGCCGATCATTCCAGTTGCACCGCCGATTACCGCGACCGTGCCGAACAATCCCTTGTGGCTGTCGCGCGGGCGCGGCGGAAAGTTTGCCATGACCTGGCTTTGGGTGATGACATGGGGGATACGCCTGCTCATTTTTCGAGAATCATTCATAGAGGGGTGCATAGTATAATCGTGTCCCGAATTTTCATCTCAAGGGCTGCACCATGTTTCGAGTTTCTGTCGGCTCCGCTGCCTTGTCTGCCTTTCGCCTGGAAAAATTCCGCGCCGTGCTGAACGATGTTGCTCCCGGCGTCACGCTTGCGGATACGCGCCATTGGTATTTCATCGCGCTGCGCGGCGGAAAAAATACCGGACATCCTGTCGCCCCACCGTTGCAAGTGGCGCATGGCGCGACGCTGGGCAAGGCGCAAGCCAGGGTACTGGATAAAGTGCTGGGTCTGGACAAGTCTGTCCTGAGCCAAGTCGAAGGGGCGACGGGTGAGCCCACGAAGGTGGAAAATTATCAGCGCCTGTTGGTAGTGCCGCGTCTCGGCACGATTTCACCGTGGTCGACCAAGGCCACCGACATCGCGCAGCATTGCGGCTTGTCCGCTGTGCAGCGCATCGAGCGCGGCGTGGTGTATTACCTGCATACTGAAAACGGCAAACCGTTGAGCAAATCAGAACAAGCCGCCGTGTTGCCCTTGCTGCATGACCGCATGACGGAATCGATATTGGAAATCGAAGGCGCCGCGGAAAAAATATTTCAGCACGCTATCCCGCAGCCGCTCATCCGTGTGGATATTTTAAACGGCGGCAGCAAGGCGTTGGCGCAAGCCAACCTCGAGATGGGCATGGCGCTTTCCGAGGATGAGATCAACTATCTGGTCAAGAATTTTCAGAAGCTGAAACGTAATCCTACCGACGTCGAGCTGATGATGTTCGCCCAGGCGAATTCGGAACATTGCCGCCATAAAATTTTTAATGCCGACTGGGTGATCGACGGCGAAGCCCAACATCTCACCTTATTCAGCATGATACGCAACACCCACAAGATCAGCCCGCAAGGCACAGTGGTGGCGTATTCCGATAATTCATCGGTCATTGAGGGCGCGCGCATCGAACGTTTTTATCCGCGCGCCGATGGCGCTTATGCATTCAGCGAGGAACTGATGCATACCCTGATGAAAGTGGAGACGCATAACCATCCTACTGCGATTGCCCCCTTTGCCGGTGCAGCCACCGGCGCGGGCGGCGAGATACGCGATGAGGGTGCGACCGGCAGCGGCTCAAAACCCAAGGCGGGGTTGGCTGGGTTCTCGGTTTCCAATTTGAATATTCCGGGATTTGAGCAGCCTTGGGAAAAATACGAACTTCACCCCCTCCCTAACCCTCCCCCGGTGGGAGAGGGGATAGAACCCTCGGCAGGATTTAGTAGTAAACAGGTTGAAACTAACCCTCCCCCGGTGGGAGAGGGGATAGAACCCTCTCCCACCGGGGGAGGGCAGGGTGGGGGAAAGGGTGGGGGAACAAGCTATGGCAAACCCGCCCGCATCGTCACCGCACTGCAAATCATGCTGGAAGGTCCCATCGGCAGTGCCGCATTCAATAACGAATTCGGCCGTCCGAATCTGGCCGGATATTTCCGCACCTTTGAAGAAAATGTCAGCGGCGAGATGCGCGGCTATCACAAGCCGGTTATGCTCGCCGGCGGCGTCGGTAACATCTCGGCGATCCACACCCACAAGCACCAGCTGCCGGTCGGCGCGCTGCTGGTGCATCTCGGCGGGCCGGGCATGCTGATTGGTCTGGGCGGTGGCGCCGCATCCAGTATGGACACCGGCAGCAATGCGGAAAATCTCGATTTCGATTCAGTACAGCGCGGCAATCCGGAAATGCAGCGCCGTGCCCAGGAAGTGATCGATCGTTGCTGGCAGATGGGCGTGAACAATCCGATCCTGTCGATACACGATGTCGGCGCGGGCGGCATGTCGAATGCGCTGCCCGAACTGGTGCATGGCGGCGGACGCGGTGCGCGCTTCGAGTTGCGCAAAATTCCGCTGGATGAAACAGGTATGTCGCCGAAACAAATCTGGTGCAACGAATCGCAGGAGCGCTATGTGCTGGCGATTACGCCGAAACGCCTGGCAGAATTTCGCGCGCTGTGCGAGCGCGAGCGCTGTCCGTTTGCAGTGGTCGGCGTAGCGATGGCCGATGACCAGCTTACCGTTCATGACAAAGAGTTCGGCGATTACCCGGTGGAAATGCCGCTCTCGGTGTTGCTCGGCAAGCCGCCAAAAATGACGCGCAATGTGGTGCGCGAAACAGCGCGTCTGACAGAGTTCGATACTGCCCATATCGGTTTGCGTGAGGCGGTCGAGCGGGTGTTGCGTTTACCGTCAGTGGCGAACAAGAATTTTCTGATCAGCATCGGCGACCGTACCGTGGGCGGCATGACCGCGCGCGATCAGATGGTGGGCCCGTGGCAAGTGCCGGTGGCCGATGTTGCGGTCACGCTGATGGGATTCAATAGTCATCGCGCCGAAGCATTTGCGATTGGCGAACGCACGCCGCTGGCCTTGGTGAATGCCCCCGCTTCGGGACGCATGGCAGTAGGCGAGGCGATCACCAACATTGCAGCGGCGCGTATCGAAAAAATCGGTGACATTAAATTGTCGGCGAACTGGATGGCTGCCGCAGGACATCATGGTGAAGATGCCGCGCTGTTCGATACCGTGCGCGCGATAGGCATGGAGCTGTGCCCGCAACTCGGCATCAGCATTCCGGTCGGCAAGGACTCGATGTCGATGAAGACAGTATGGCAGAGCGGTGACGAAAATAAATCCGTCACCGCGCCGCTGTCGTTGATCGTTACCGCGTTCGCGCCTTGTGCCGATGCGCGGAAAACACTCACGCCACAACTCGCCCCTTATCTGGATACCGCGCTGCTGCTGATTGATCTGGGACATGGCAAAAATCGCATGGGCGGATCGGCATTGGCGCAGGTGTACAAGCAGGTCGGCGATGTCGCGCCGGATGTGGATGATGCGCTGTTACTCAAATCATTTTTCGATCTGATACAACGGCTCAATGACGAAGGGAAATTATTCAGCTATCACGACCGTTCCGATGGCGGGGTGTTTGTGACCTTGTGCGAAATGGCTTTCGCCGGGCACATCGGCTTATCCGTCAATCTCGATCATGGCGACACGCTGCGCGCGCTGTTCAATGAAGAGCTGGGGGCAATCATCCAGGTGCGCAACCGCGACGTCCAGCATGTGCTGGGACTGGCACATGATGCAGGGTTGAAAAGCGTGCATAAAATCGCCACGCTGAACCAGACCGGCATGATCGAGATTTTGCGCCACAACGAAATGTTGTTTGCGGAAAGCGGCGTGAAGCTGCAACGCATCTGGTCAGAGACCACTTATCAGATGCAGAAGCTGCGCGACAATCCGGATTGCGCCCAGCAGGAATTCGATGGTTTGCTGGATGCCGCTGATCCTGGCCTGCACGTCAAATTGACCTACCAACTGAACGAAAATATTTCACCGTTGTTGCTGCGCACTCGCCCCAAGATTGCCATCCTGCGCGAGCAGGGCGTGAACGGTCAGGTGGAAATGGCGGCGGCATTCGACCGCGCCGGGTTTGCTGCGGTGGATGTGCACATGAGCGATATCATCAGCGGACGCGTTTCATTGCGCGACTTCAAAGGTATTGCAGCATGCGGCGGATTCTCTTACGGCGATGTGCTCGGTGCCGGGGAGGGCTGGGCGAAATCCATTTTATTCAACGCGCGCGCGCGCGATGAATTTTCAGCCTTCTTCCAGCGCAAGGATACCTTCGCGCTGGGCGTATGCAACGGCTGCCAGATGATGAGTAATTTGCACGAAATGATTCCGGGTGCAGAAAACTGGGCGCACTTCGCGCGCAACCGCTCAGAGCAATTCGAGGCGCGCTTCGTGATGGTTGAAGTGCAAGCGTCTGCATCAATTTTCTTCAATGGCATGGCCGGCAGCCGCATGCCTATTGTGGTGTCGCATGGTGAAGGCTATGCCGATTTTAGTTCCGACGTCACGCCCGCAAGCGGGCATGAGCCTTCACTGAAACTTCGTTTTGGCAACGACAAACGCCTCAATGCAGCACAGGACTTGGTCACCTTGCGTTATGTGGATCATCGCGGCAACGCGACAGAAACTTATCCGCTCAACCCTAACGGTTCACCGCAAGGCATCACCGGCTTGACCACGCCGGACGGGCGTTTCAGCATTATGATGCCGCACCCGGAACGGGTATTCCGAACTGTGCAAAACTCATGGCATCCGCGTGAGTGGCAAGAGAATGGCGCATGGCTGCGCATGTTCCAGAATGCCAGGAGGTGGGTGGGGTAAGGGGTTTGTTCATGGAAAAAAAGTGATCGCTTTTTTTGTGGATCGCGGACTGTCCCTTATTATTTATCGCACACGAAAGGTACCGCAGTCGAATCATTCTGGCTAGCCGCGATAGAAGTGAGAAAAATATTCGGCTCCGATACCTTGTTATTCCCATTGTTATCCCGGTAGCTCGGATTTGCATAAATGCCATCAGCTAATGTGGTGGCAATTTAGAAATAAAAAGGACATCCTCGGATGTCCTTTTTACGGTTCTGATGAAATTAACTGTTACTCAATTTTGGCTTTGCTGCGCAGATCGGCAATATATTCCTGGATGGATTGCTGTTGCAAACGTTGCTGAATTTGTGGTTTGAGTTCTTCAAATGAAGGTACTTTGAGTTCGCGCACATCATCAAGCTGGATGACGTGCCAGCCGAATTGCGACTTGACCGGTTCTTTGGTATAGGTGCCTTTTTTCAGGCTCAGCACGGCATTGGCAAAGGGCGGAACAAAGTTGCTCGGTACGGCCCAGCCCAATGACCCGCCTTTTTCTGCGGAGCCGGCATCTTTGGATTTTTCCTGGGCGATCTTGTCGAACTTGCCCTTTTTGCCGAGCTTAGCGATGATGGCTTTGGCTTCCGCTTCAGTATCCACCAGAATATGGCGCACGTTATATTCACTTTTGCCGAGATTGACTTTCAGTTTGTCATATTCCTGCTTGAGTTTATCGTCGCTGAGCGGGTGGGTCTTGGCATAGTCCTGCACGAATGCGCCGACCAATACTGATTGCCGGGCCAGCTCGGTCTGCTGGATGACGTCGGGATCTTTTTCCATTCCGGCCTTCTTTGCTTCTTGCGCCAATACTTCGAGACTGATCATGTCTTCCCGGATCGCTTTGCGCAAATCCGGAGTGTCTACTTGCCCTTGTGCGGTAGCCATTTTGACGCGTAGATCTACACGTGCTTGCGGAATGGTAACGCCATTGACTACCGCGGCAGATTTGTCTTCGGCAAACGCTGGATTAACCGCCAGTGCGCTTAATGCCAGTGCATTCAAGATTGCCAGTACTGCAAATTTTCCGGTTTTCATATTGAGTCCCTTTTTAATAATTAAAAATTGCCAATCAATTGCATTAAGCTAAATTTCATCAGGCGTTTTCGCCTGGATGGTGAGTGCGTGTATTTCGCGCTTCATCAACTCGCCAAGCGCGGAATATATCATACGGTGGCGTGCAACCGTATTGTTACCGGCAAACTGCGCCGAGACGATGTGCAGCACATAATGTCCGCCGCCGTCCCGCGCCCCGGCATGCCCGGCATGTTTCCGACTTTCATCGATAATTTCCAGGGCTGTCGGATCAAGCACGGCAAGTTTTGCGCGCATTTTTTCTGCGCAGTCATTCATTGCGGAAATGTTTTTTTGAAGGGTTGCACCCGCACTTCAGCATATATTCCGGCCGTGACATACGGGTCGGCTTTCGCCCACTCATGGGCGGCGGGCAATGAAGTAAATTCGGCAATAATCAAACTGCCGGTGAATCCCGCCACGCCCGGATCAACGGCATCCACGACAGGGAAGGGGCCGGCGAGCAGCAGCCGACCTTGGCGCTGCAACTCCTGCAAGCGCGCAACATGTGCGGGTCGCGCCGCGATGCGCCGATCCGTGCTGTTGGGCACGTCCTCCCCGATGATTGCATACCACATCAGACGGCCTTTAAAAATCTGCTCGAGTGCATTAGTTGCCTTCCTTTTTTTCGTCTATATATTTCGCCAGCCACGCGCCTTGCGCCAGGATGAACACCAGCATCAGTCCGGTAAAACCGAACAGCTTGAAATTCACCCAGCTATCCGTGGAGTAATTAAATGCCACATACAGGTTGATAAAACCCAGTGTTAAAAAGAACAGGCTCCAGAGCAGGTTAAGCCGATTCCATACCTGCATGGGCAGGGCGATTTTCTCATGCAGCAAGGTACGCATCAGATTTTTGTGAAACAGTAAATTGGAAACCAGCAAAGTTACGGAAAATACCCAATACAGTACGGTAGGTTTCCACTTGATGAAACTTTCGTCATGCAGCAGCAGCGTGGCACCGCCGAATACGCTGACGATGGCAAAGGTCACCCATAGCATGGTATCGACTTTGCCATGGCGAACTTTGCTCCAGATGATTTGCCCGATGGTGGCGGCAATCGCTACTGCGGTGGCGACAAAAATACCCTGGAATTTGAACGCGACAAAAAACAGGAAAACAGGAAATAAATCGAATAGCAGCTTCATAAAATTGGACTAGCTTTTATCCAAGCTAAGTGCGGCGGAGTTGATGCAATAGCGCAAGCCGGTGGGTTGCGGGCCGTCGGGAAATATATGGCCGAGATGCG
>JBDTPU010000370.1:0-2070 GCA_039932535.1 Gallionella sp.
GGGCGAACTGAATGATCAGAATTGCATTCTTCGCCGCCAGTCCGATGATCACGATCAGCCCAACCTTGAAATAAACATCGTTCGGCAAGCCGCGTAATGTCACAGCGGCCAGCGCGCCCAATATGCCAATGGGCACCACCAGAATCACCGCGACCGGGATAGACCAGCTTTCATACAGCGCAGCCAGACACAGGAATACCGCCACTACCGAAAGGCCAAACAGGAAAGGCGCCTGGCTGCCGGAAAGCCGCTCCTCGCGCGAGGTTCCGGCCCATTCAAAACCAAAACCGGGCGGTAATTTGGAGGCCACTTCTTCCATCGCTGCCAATGCTTCACCGCTGCTGCCGCCGACTGCGGGGCCGCCGGATATCTTCATGGACGGTAGGCCGTTGAAACGATCAAGCTTCGGTAGATCCACCTTCCAACGCGGCGTGGCAATCTCGGACAGCGGAATCATTCCGCCCTGGGCATTGCGCACCGGCAACCGCATGATCTGCTCCGGTGTGGTGCGGTTGATTGCCTCGGCCTGCATTTGCACGCGCAGGATACGGCCTTCGCGCACGAAATCGTTGATGTAGGCGACACCGAGCGCGGACTGCAAAGTTTCATTCAGGTCGGCGATGTTGATGCCCAATGCCTGCGCTTTCAGGCGATCAATGTCGATCTGCAATTGCGGCCCCGGCTCCTGGCCTTCCGGGCGCACGCCCATCAGCGCAGGATGTTTGCTGGCGATACCCAGCGCGATGTTGCGCGCTTCGAGCAATTTCTCGCGTCCCTGGCTGGAGCGATCCTGCAGGCGGAAATCAAAGCCACCGATCGCCGCCAGTTCCGGAATCGGCGGCACGTTGATGGCGAAAATCATTGCCTGCTTGATGCGGAACAACGCCATGTTGGCGCGTTTTACCACCGAAGTCGCCGAGCTGTCCGGGCTGGGTCGTTGATCCCATCCCTTCAGTCGGACGAATGCGATTGCGGCATTCTGCCCGCGACCGAAGAATGAAAATCCGAGCACGCCGATGACGTGCGCTACTTCGGGCTGCTTCAGGTAAAACTGCTCCACGTTGGTCAGCACTTCCTGGGTGCGTTCGCGCGTGGCTCCCGGCGGCAACTGAATCACGTTGATGAAATAACCCTGATCTTCTTCGGGCAGAAAGCTGGTCGGCAGATGGATGAACAGCCAACCCAGAATGGCCAGCAGACCTGCATACAACAACAGATAGCGGCCGCTGCGTTTCAACACGCTACTGACGCCCGACTTGTAGCCCAGTGTTGTTCTGCTGAAGAAGCGATTGAACCAGCCGAGAATACCGGTCGTCGGTACCATTTCATGCCCGGCAGAATTTTTTAACAGCGCGGCACACAATGCCGGTGTCAGCGTCAACGCCATCAGCACCGAGAACAGAATGGTCAGTATCAAGGTGACTGCGAACTGGCGATAGATCGCGCCCACCGAGCCGCCGAAAAAAGTCATCGGGATAAATACCGAGCACAGCACCAGTGTAATCGCGATGATGGCGCCGAAGATCTGCCCCATCGCTTTATGGGTTGCATCACGCGGAGTAAGGCCTTCTTCGGTCATGATGCGTTCCACGTTTTCCACCACCACAATCGCATCGTCCACCACAATGCCGACCGCCAGTACCATCGCAAATAAGGTCAGCGTATTGATCGAGTAGCCGACCACATACAAACCCACCATGCCGCCGATCAGCGCGATCGGCACGACAATCGCGGGAATGAAAGTAGCGCGCAAATTGCCGAGGAATAAATAGATCACCAGGAATACCAGCAGCATGGCTTCCGCCAGCGTCTTCACGACTTCATTGATCGAAATCTCGACGAACTCGGAAGTGTCGTAAGGCACTAACCAGTCCACTCCTTTGGGGAAAAATTTTGCCAGATCCGTCATCCTGGCCTTGACCGCTTTCGCGGTATCCAGCGCGTTGGCTGAAGGCGACAGGCGGATAGCGATGGCGGACGCAGGCTGCCCGTCAATGCGCGCGGCAATGGAATAATCCTGCGCTCCCAATTCCACCCGTGCCACGTCCTTGACCCGCACCGTAGAACCAT
>JBDTPU010000371.1:0-2109 GCA_039932535.1 Gallionella sp.
GGCGCTGGTGTTAAGTTCTTTGATCTCAGCCTTGAGTGTTTTCAATTCGCTACTTGGCAACACGCCAGTTTCGTCGCTGTCTTCATAATCTTCCTCATCGGCGGCAGCGAACAGTGCTTGCAGTTCCGTTAGCCGGGCATGTGACTGCTCCAGCTCTTCCAGCACTTCGGGAAACTGGCTGGCGAGGATTTCCTGATCAGGAATCAACTCCGGCCCCCAGCCGCTGGCGGCGATAGATTTGAGGTCAGCCTTGAGCTGGTTGATGTAATTGGCGAACGCGCCGCGCACTTGATAGGGGCTGAGCAAGGTTTGATTTTTAAAAGTGTCGGCAATGCTGGTAAGCAGGATGCGGCGCAAGGCGTAAACGTTGCCGGTATGCGCCATCGGTTTTTTCGTATCGGCGGCGAGCGCTTCTACCAGCGGCAGGTTGTGTTGCCACCATGCTGCGAGTTGCGTGAGGAAGGTGTTGTGCCGCTCGATGACGCCGGGGTGGTGGGCGACGTGTTCGGCGATGGCGCGTTTGTCTTTTAGGGGTGCGGTGAAGTCTCGATAGGTCGCATCTTTGGGGCGCGGCACAAAGCAGCTTTCTTTCAACTTGGGATAGTTGCTCCAATAGTGACCGAGCGATTCGATCTCTACCGAGGGCACGCCGCCATGCAGATGAGCGCGCACGTCATGCGGTTCCGGCGGCGGTGCGTTATCAACGTAACGGCGTATGTTGCAGTTGTAATCCTCGGCGACGATTTCTTCCTTGGGGACGCGGCGGGCGTAAGCGGGAATATCCACCTTCTGGCGATATGCATGTACGATTTTGTCGATGTCTTCCGGGCGCAGATAATTTTGCGCCTTGCCTTCGCGGTATTCGCGATCAGCGTTGATGAACAGCACATGCTTACGATCCTTGGCTCCAGCCTTGTTCATCACCAGGATGCAGGCAGGGATGCCGGTGCCATAAAATAGATTACTCGGCAGGCCGATGATGGCTTCGAGGTAACCTTGCTTGATAAAGTATTCGCGCGCCGCACGTTCTTCGCCGCCGCGAAACAACACGCCGTGCGGCATGACTGTAGCAAGCTTGCCATCGCTCTTCAACACCGCGAGCATGTGCTGCACGAACATGAGGTCAGCCTTCTTGCCCTTCTCGGGCATCATCACCGGGAAGCGTCCGGGGAACTTGAGTTCCTTCTTGCTGTAGTTCTGGCTGAACGGCGGATTAGCGAGCACGCGGTCGTAGCGCAGCAGCTCGTTGTTTTTGTCCATGTGCGCCGGATTTTTGAGCGTATCTTCCTGACGGATGTCGGCGTGGGCAATGCCGTGCAGCAGCATGTTCATTTTGCAGATGGCCCAGGTGGTGCCGATGCTCTCTTGTCCGTTGAGTTTGAGATTGCGCGGATCGTGGCCGCACTCCTGCAAATAATCGCGCGACTGGATCAACATGCCGCCGGAACCCACGGTCGGGTCGTACACAAGCATCTCGGGTTGCGGGTCGGCGATCTCGACGCACACGCGCACCACTTCCGCCGGAGTGTAAAACTCACCAGCCTTCTTGCCAGCGGAGTCGGCAAAATATTTGATCAGCCATTCATAAGCCGCGCCCAGCAAGTCCGGGAACTCAAAATCTTCGTCCTTGAGCGGAATTTTTTCGAAATTCTGGATGAAGTCGGACAGGGTGTCGTCGCCCAGCGTGCGCTGGCCGATCTTCTTGTTGAAGTTGATGCCGCTGAGTACGTCTTGCAATGCATCAATGTTGGCTTCTTCAATCGCCGCCAATGCTTTGTTCAATCCTGTGCCAACGTTTTCTTTCAGGTGCTTTACCCGGCTCCAGTGCGCCTCGGGTGGCACAAAGAAATACTTGCCCGAATACTGGGCTGAATCAACGAGCAACTTCTGCATCGTCTTCTCTGGCATGCCCTTGGCCTTGAGCTCCTTTTCCAGCTCTGCGCGACGCTGGTCGAATAAATCACTTGCGCGCTTGAGGAACAACATGCCGAAGATGTATTCCTTGTATTCGCTGGCATCCATGTTGCCGCGCAAGTCGTCACAGGCGCGCAGCAAAAGACTTTCAAGGTGGGAGAGCGTGAGTTTTTTATTTGCCATGTGTGGGGCAAT
>JBDTPU010000372.1:0-4088 GCA_039932535.1 Gallionella sp.
CTTGACTACGCCGCTTTCAAAACGTTTGACCTTGGCGACCTTGGCTGCCTGCGCCTGAGCCGACATGTTTTTGTGGATGATGCCAATGCCGCCTTCCTGCGCCAGCGCAATGGCCAGACGCGTCTCGGTGACGGTATCCATCGCTGCCGACAAAACCGGAATGTTCAGATTAATATTACGGGTAAGCTGCGTGCGCAGGCTGACTTCGCGCGGCAACACATTGGAGTAGGCGGGAACGAGCAGAACGTCGTCAAAGGTTAATGCTTTTTGAATGATGCGCATGAAACAGCCCTCGGCAAAGCGAGCATTATACGCATGTCGGGTAGGCCGGTAAATCATGAACGCATGCGGTATGATTAAAAAAATATTGCGGGCATCTCCCTTTGATTTACACAACTGCGCATAACTCTTCTTTGCATCCTGCCATCATCGGCGGCGGCTACGCCGGCATGGCCGCAGCCGTAACGCTTGCTGCGCGCGGCATTCCTGTCACCGTGTTCGAAAGCTCCAGGCAACTCGGCGGACGCGCGCGCGGTGTTGCTTATCCACTCTCACAACAGGGAAGCCGGGAAGGTGAAAGCATGCTGGATAACGGCCAGCACCTGCTGCTCGGCTGCTATCACGAAACCTTGCGCATGATCGAAAAGGTCGGCGGCAATCTCGAAAAAGATTTTCTGCGCCTGCCGTTGCAGCTTCATCTGCACGGTGAATTTTCTCTCAAGGCATCGCGCCTGCCCGCCCCTTTGCATTTATTGATGGGACTCCTCAATGCGCAGGGGATGTCGTGGGGAGAGCGGCTGAATGCGGTGCGCTTCATGCTCAAACTGCGCCGCATCAACTTCACCCTCCCCTCGCCCGCAACCAGAGAAAATGGCAGCGACACCACCGTTGCGGAATTGCTTGCGCAACACCAGCAAAATATCAATGTGATTCAAAAGCTCTGGGAACCACTCTGCATCGCCGCGCTGAACACCCCTCTCCACAAGGCTTCCGCTCAGGTGTTTCTCAACGTGCTGCGCGACGCGCTGAACCAATCGCGCGCCGACAGCGACATGTTGCTGCCACGCATCAACTTCACTGTATTGTTTCCGCAACGCGCCGCGGATTTTATTGAACAGCATGGCGGCAAGGTGATGCTCGCGCGTAGCGTGACAGCGCTACGCCCATGCGAAGACGGAATCGAAATCAGCACCGCGCAGGACACAGCACAATTCAGTCATGTCATCTGTGCCACATCGCCGAGAGTCGCCTCCAGATTGCTGCGCCCGATTGCCGCGCTCGAAACTGTTGTCGCACAAATCGAAGCCTTGCAGCATCAACCCATCTACACCGTGTATCTGCAATATCCCGCTCACGTCACCCTGCCCCACCCCATGGTCGGCCTGCATAATCACTACAGTCAGTGGCTGTTCGACAGAGGGCGCATCAGCGCTCAGCACGGCCTGCTCGCCGCCGTGATCAGCGCAGAAGGCATACATCAGGATTTGTCGCAGGATGACCTCGCGCAAAAAGTGATCGCCGAATTGCGCGAAGAATTCGGCATCGCCCAACCACCCGCATGGTTCAAAGTCATCGCCGAAAAACGCGCCACGTTTTGCTGCGCACCCAACCTGCAACGCCCCTCGCAGCACACACCTCTACCTCGCCTGTTGCTGGCTGGGGATTACACGGCAGGCGATTATCCGGCTACGCTGGAAGGCGCAGTGATGAGTGGGATTAAATGCGCTGACATGATTATAATGCGGTGAAGCCTTATGTAGGTTGGGTTAGCAGTTTCACCGCGTAACCCAACAGCCTTTTTATGATTTTGGGTTACGCGAAAAGCCGCTAACCCAACCTACGCGCGTATTATTTGAACGTGCTAGAAACTAATAAAGCAGCTATCGATCAAGTTCTTTAATTGGAGTGTTCAACACCGACACCGAACTGAAGCTCATTGTCCTTCCAGTTCTTCCCAACGCGCCAGCGCTGTTAACACTTCTGTTTCGATTTCCTCATTGCGCGTTTGTAGTTGTTTGGCGCGTTTGGCATCGTTGCGAAACAAGGTGCCATCCGCCAACTGTGCGGCAATATCACCTTGCTCACGCTCCAGCGCTTCAATGCGCTTGGGCAGTTCTTGCAGTTCTTTCGCTTCCTTGAAACTGAGTTTTCTGGCGGATTTGGATTTTTCAACTGGTGCAGCAGCCATTTTCCGGGGTGCAGGAGCAGCGGGTTTATTCGTCGCAACGCTCGCCTGATATTTTTTCACCCGCACCCAATCCTCATAGCCGCCGACATATTCGACCAGCTTGCCGTCGCCCTCGAACGCGATCACCTGCGTGACGACGTTGTCGAGAAAGGCGCGGTCGTGGCTGACCAGAAACAAGGTGCCGTCGTATTGCGCGAGCAGTTCTTCGAGCAGCTCCAGCGTTTCGATGTCGAGGTCGTTGGTCGGCTCGTCGAGCACCAGCACGTTGGCGGGCTGGGTGAACAATCGCGCCAGCAACAAACGATTGCGCTCGCCGCCGGAACAGCTCTTGACCGGAGAACGCGCGCGTTCCGGCGCGAACAAAAAATCACCGAGGTAGCTGATGACATGCTTCTTCTGTCCGGCTATCTCGACAAAATCCGAGCCTTGGCTGATCGTGTCGGCGAGCGTCGCTTCATCGTTGAGCTGCTCGCGCAACTGGTCGAAGTAAGCCACCGAAATTTTTGTGCCGAGCTTGACCTGTCCCTTGTCCGGCTGCAATTGGCCGAGGATGATTTTAAGCAATGTGCTCTTGCCGCAGCCGTTCGGCCCCAGCAATCCGATCTTGTCGCCGCGCTGGATTCGACAGGAAAAATCATTGATGATGTTGCGTCCGCCGTACGATTTGCTGACATTGCTCAACTCCGCGACCAACTTGCCGGAACGCTCGCCGGTGTCCACGCTCATTTCGACCTTGCCGACTTTCTCGCGGCGCGCGGCGCGCTCGCGGCGCAACTGTTCCAGGCGCAGCACGCGTCCCTCGTTGCGTACGCGGCGGGCCTTGACGCCCTGGCGTATCCACACCTCTTCCTGAGCCAGCACCTTGTCGAACTTGGCGTTCACCACCGCCTCGTCGCTGAGCATGCGTTCCTTGATCGCCTGATAGGCGGAAAAATTTCCAGGGAAGCTGGCCAGCTTGCCGCGATCCAGTTCGACAATGCGTGTTGCAACGTTGTCCAGAAAACGCCGGTCGTGGGTGACGAACAAAACCGCACCGATGAAATTATTCAGCAGCCCTTCCAGCCACTCGATGGAAGTAAAATCCAGATGGTTGGTCGGCTCGTCGAGGATCAGCACATCCGGCTCGGCCACCAGCGCCTGCGCCAGCGCGACGCGCTTGCGCTGACCTCCGGACATGTCGCCGATGCGCTTGTCGGCATCCAGCTCCAGCTTGGTGATCGCAGTCTCGATGCGTGCCTGCACCGACCATCCGTCTTGTGATTCCAATTGAGTCTGCAAGTGCTGCATCTGTTCCAGCAACTTGTCGTAGTCCGCGTCGGGTTCGGAGAGTTGATGCGAGACATGGTGGTAATCGTGCAGCAATTTTTGCAGCTTGCCCACACCTTTGGCCACTGCATCAAACACGGTGTCATCGGCATCCAGCACTGGCTCCTGACTGACGTAGCAGATCCGTGCGGTGGGTTGCCGCCATACCAGACCATCATCAAGACGTCCTTGATCTGCAAGTACGCGCATCATGCTCGATTTGCCGCCGCCGTTACGCCCGATCAGGCCGACACGTTCGCCTTCATCGAGTTGAAAATCGGCGTGATCCAATAACGCGACATGGCCAAAGGCAAGACTTGCCTGAGCCAGAGTGATGAAAGGCATGAGTGATTACGGTTTGGGTTTGACTACAGGAAGGGCGGATTGATAAATGAACGACATCCCGATTCCGAACAGCCCGAGCGCCGGATACATGAGGCCGATAATGAGAGTGGATAACGCATCCACTGTGCCGGGATTTTGTATATCCGAAATGAAAAATGGCAGCAGATAAGTACCAAATGCCAAAATGCTGCTCGCCAGCACCAGCCCATGACCCAACTTATAACCTTTGCCGCCCGGCGTGCCTGTGCCT
>JBDTPU010000373.1:0-7382 GCA_039932535.1 Gallionella sp.
CGCGGCGGAAGCCGGTAAAGAATCGCGCCATCTGGTCATGCACCATGGTGTGCTCCGTCACCTTCGCCATGAACGCGGCTTTCTGCGCTGCGTTCGGCAATTCGCCGATCAACAGCAAATAACTCACTTCAAGAAAACTGGAATGTTCCGCCAACTGCTCGATCGGATAGCCGCGGTAGTAAAGCAGACCGGCATCGCCGTCAATAAAAGTGATCGCCGAAGTGCAGCTGGCAGTGGAAAAAAATGCCGGATCGTATGTGAATACGCCGAGCTTGTTCAGCGTGCCGATATCAATCACATCCGGCCCGAGTGTGCCGGACAGGATCGGTAATTCAAGGCTGCGCCCATCATCCATGGTCAGCGTTGCGATGCGATTTTTTTTCATAAATGCTCCGTGATGAAATTTCTGGCCGCTGGTTTGCAGAGGTCAGACTGCCCTGATTTTTTCCAGAACCATCTGTAGTTCGCCGTGCGCCTCCTGTGCCCCTTGCTCCACAATCATATCCCAGAGTGGGTTGTCGGGCATATCCAGCAATTCTTCAAATGCCTGCATCTCAGCTTCATCCAGCTGTTCATAATGCGCCTCGATAAATCGTCCCAGCACAATATCCAGTTCCAGCAACCCGCGCCGACTGCGCCAGCGGATGCGCTCCTTATTTTTCATACTATGCGCTTGACCATCATGTCCTTGATTTTTCCGATCGCCTCGGTCGGATTCAAATCTTTAGGGCACACATCCACGCAATTCATGATGGTGTGGCAGCGAAACAAACGGTACGGGTCTTCCAGATCATCCAGTCTTTCTGCGGTTGCCTGATCGCGCGTGTCGGCAATGAAGCGATATGCCTGCAACAACCCGGCCGGGCCGACAAACTTGTCCGGGTTCCACCAGAATGACGGGCACGCGGAAGTGCAGCAGCCGCACAGGATGCACTCATATAAACCATCCAGTGACGCGCGTTGTGCGGGCGATTGCAGCCGTTCGGTTTCCGGCGGCGGATCGTTGTTGATCAGATAGGGTTTGACTGAATGGTACTGCTTGAAAAACTGCGTCATGTCCACGATCAGATCGCGTATCACCGGCAACCCCGGCAAGGGGCGCAATGTTACCGGCTCCTTCAGCGACGACAACGGCGTGATGCAGGCCAGCCCGTTGCGTCCGTTGATGTTCATTGCGTCCGAACCGCACACTCCCTCACGGCACGACTTGCGCAACGACAGGCTATCGTCCTGCTCTTTGATCAACAGCAGCGCATCGAGCAGCATCATCCCCTGCGGGGACGAGAACCTCTGCGAGGTGCTGCCCGCTTCAATATCCAGCTCGTAGTCGCGCATATACGGCGCAGCATCGGTGTCCGGGTTGTAGCGATAGATTTTGAATTTCATGTCTTATTTTCTCCCGCTGGGTATTGCGCTCAAACCGGATAATATGCGTTCCACCGCTTTGCAACAATCTGTTTAGATACGGAGGGCATTCAGCAGGCAAGGGTATCTGGAATTTCGCGGGGAGTTTGATTACGGTGCTGGGTTCGGGAACACCTTATGCACCGACTCGATTTTCTCCAGCACCTCTGCTGATAACACGACCTCGGCGCTGTCCAGATTTTCTTTCAACTGATTCAAATTCGTTGCGCCGAGAATCACGCTGCTATTGAACCAGCGGGTGCGCGCGAAAGCCAGTGCCATCGTTGCCGGGCTGAGTCCTGCGTCTTGTGCGATGCGCACATATTCTTTGCTGGCTGCGGGCACATTGGGTTTCGCGTAGCGCTGCCCGAAGCCGGGGAACAGCGTAATGCGTCCTTTTGCATTTGGATTGACAAGATATTTTCCGGACAGCCAGCCGAATGCCAGCGGGCTATAGGCCAGCAGTCCGATTTTCAGATGATGGCAGACTTCTGCGAGTCCGGTTTCAAAACTGCGGTTCATCAAGTGATAGGCGTTTTGCACGGTGATGATTTTCGGCAGGCCGAATTTCTCTGCGCACTTTACAAATTCGCTCACACCCCACGGCGTCTCGTTGGAAAGGCCGATGTGGCGTACCTTCCCGGCCTTGATCAAATCCGCCAGCGCTTGCAGTTGTTCGGCGATCGGTGTGGTGTCGTGCTCCTCGCCAACGTCATAACCCGTCGCGCCGAACATCGGCACATAGCGATCCGGCCAATGGATTTGATAGAGATCAACGTAGTCGGTCTGCAAGCGTTTCAGGCTGCCGTCTATCGCCGCTTCCAGATGCTGGCGATTGATGCGCGGGCTGTTGCGTATCCACGAAAATCCGCGCGACGGCCCGGTGATTTTGGTGGCGATGATCAGCGCATCGCGGCGCTGATGTCTCAGCCACGAGCCGATATAACTCTCGGTGCGTCCCTGCGTTTCGGCGCGCGGCGGAACCGGATACATTTCGGCAGCATCAATGAAATTTACTCCGCGCGTTGTGGCCAGATCAAGTTGCGCGTGCGCATCGGCCTCGCTGTTCTGTTCGCCGAAAGTCATCGTGCCGAGGCTTAACGCCGACACGCGCAAATTGCTTTCGCCTAATCGTCTGAGTTCCATGTTTACCTCGCGTCTATTTTCGCTGCTTGGGAATGCGGCATTTTAGTCCAGATATATTATTTAGTTCTCGACTTCGCCGTGATAGCATTTGCTGCATGAAAATGCCTGTCCTGTTCGTTTCACATGGTGCACCCACCTTGCCGCTGGAGCCGGGCGATACCGGCGCGGCGTGGCGCAAACTGGGTGAACAACTGCCTAGGCCTTCTGCCATTCTGATGATCTCGGCACATTGGGGAACGCGCATTCCCACCATCAGCCGTGCCGTGCAACCGGAGACCATACACGACTTCAGTGGTTTCCCTGCGGAGCTATACAAGCTGCAATATCCCGCACCCGGCGCGCCGGAAATGGCGCAAGCCGCTGCGCTCGCACTGCAACAGGCGAACATCCCGGTGCAACTGGACGACACGCATGGCCTCGATCATGGCGCATGGGTGCCGCTGAGTTTGATGTACCCGGCAGCCGATATTCCGGTCGCGCAACTTTCGCTGCAACCGGATAAAGATCCGGCTTGGCATATTACGTTGGGTCGCGCGTTGCGGCCATTGAACGAGCAGGGCGTGTTGATTATCGGCAGCGGCTCGATCACGCACAATCTGCGCGCGCTGTTCCAACATCCGCCCGGCGCTCCCGCACCCGATTGGGTGACGGAATTCTGCGACTGGATGGCAGAGCGCATCAAGGCCGGTGACTTGGCTGCGCTCAGCGCCTATCGCACCCGCGCACCGCATGCCGTGCAGAACCATCCCACCGATGAACACCTGCTGCCGCTGTTCGTGGCACTGGGCGCGGCGAATAAAATCGACAGCGCAGTACATCTGAATCGCGTGATGACTTATGGAATTCTGGCGATGGATGCGTGGCTGTTTGAATAAAATCCTGAATCGTCATTCCCGCGAAAGCGGGAATCCAGCGTTTTTATTTAACTAGGCTGTTGTATTTGTCGCCGTGTTGCGGCGAGCTATTGATTGACTGGATTCCCGCTTTCGCGGGATAACCAATGACTTGCCCAGCGTTTTTTGCTGGGCTAGTCAGATGGCTAGTTGTTCCATCAATGACGATAGCTTTAAAGTGTTTGCGCAACTTTTTTTAATGCATCTTCCGACAAATCTTCCAGCGGCACACGCTGCGCCTGGTCGAGATTTGCATAGTGCTTCGATGTCGCACGGAAATAACTCGGGTCGTAATGCCTCGTGAGCAACTCCGCCACCAGCGTTTGAAAGTCTCCGGCATGAATCAGCGCGCTCCAATGTTCCAGCTGCTGGGCGCCGTGAAAACGGTGCAGGGGTTTCAGGTGCTCGATAAATATTTCCGGATTCTCGATGTAGTAGCGGTAGTCTTCCAGTAATGCGGCAACGCGGGTAGTCAATGGTGTTTCCACCAGCACGCACTCGCTGGCATGCATCGCGGTAATCAGTGCAGCGGGTAGGCTGATGAGGCCGATCTTGTTGCTTTCCGCTTCCACGTAAACCGGCAGTGCTGGATCAAAATTTTGCAAAGCCAGTAACAGCGCGCTATCGAACCATTTCTGCGCAGGTTGCGTCTGTCCCGGCAATCTGCCCAATACCGAGCCGCGATGCTGAGCCAGCATTTCCAGATCAAGCACTTGATGTCCAGCATCTCCCAGCGCCGTGAGCAAACGGCTTTTGCCGGATCCGGTGGAGCCGCAAATCACGCGAAACGTAAAATGCTGCGGCAATGCTTCGAGTTTATCCAGCACATCGCGCCGATAAGTTTTATAGCCGCCTTCCAGTTTGTGTGCCGCCCAGCCGACCTGAGCGAGGATGATGCACATCGCGCCGCTGCGCTGCCCGCCGCGCCAGCAGTAGATCAGCGGTCGCCATGATTTGGGATGATCGTGAAAGCGGGTTTGCAGATGCGCCGCGATATTTTTCGCGATCAGCGCCGCGCCGACTTTGCGCGCCTCGAACGGCGAGACCTGTTTGTATAAAGTGCCGACCGTGATGCGCTCTTCATTGGACAGTGCCGCGCAATTGATCGCGCCGGGAATATGATCCTCGGCGAATTCGGTCGGCGTGCGCACGTCGATGATTTCGTCGAACTCGCCCAGCTGTGATAGGTTCGCAGTTCTGAAAAGCATTTTTGTAAAGGAGTGAATGTGGCAGAAATAAAATTTCCCCAATTGTCGCACGGCGGCGGTTGCGGCTGCAAAATTGCGCCCGCGCTGTTGCAGCAGATTTTAGGCGCGGCAAAAGACAAGCTGCCGTTTGCCAATTTGCTGGTGGCACCGAGACCAGCGATGACGCGGCAGTGTATCGCCTGAACAATCAGCAGGCGATTATCGCGACCACCGATTTTTTCATGCCCATCGTTGACGACCCTTTCGACGTCGGGCGCATCGCCGCCACCAATGCGCTGTCCGATATGTACGCGATGGGCGGTACGCCGATCATGGCGCTGGCGATCGTCGGCATGCCGATCAACAAGCTGCCCGTTGAAACCATACGCGCGATTCTGCAAGGTGGGGAATCGGGTGTGCCAGGTCGCCGGGATTCCACTGGCGGGCGGACATTCCATAGACTCGGTCGAACCGATCTACGGACTGGTGGCAATCGGCATCGTGCATCCTGACAAGCTCAAGAAAAATTGCGAAGCACAGGCAGGCGATATGCTGATACTTGGCAAGGGGTTGGGTGTCGGTGTGCTGGTACAGGCGTTGAAGAAGGGTGTGTTGTCTGCCTTCAAGAAGGAGGGGTTCGCGCAGGCTGTGGTGATCGGCGCGATGAAAAGTGGTGCGCCGCGCGTGGCGGTGGGTTAAGAGCAGGCAATCAATTTGGGGGTAATATCAGAACCTGCTTTGTGCCATTTGCAGCCGATCAATATAATCATAATCGCTGAAAAACTTTCTATGTCCGGTTTCGGGAAATTAAGTGAACTTCGGCTTCGTCCCATTTGTGGACATTCGTGGTTGCCGTCCAATTATCTTTTCTGGTAGCCAAAATATTGATGAGCCCTGTCCGTATTATCAAATACATGTCTGGACAAATCTGTCATATGAATAACTGTTAGGCGGAATGAGCATGGATACGAAAGTAGCGCGCGTCCCCCTTGAAGCGCCAAAGCGATCTTCGTTACCTGACCTCTCGGGTATCTTTCGACGCGTAACGTTGAATTACATGCTCAACGCCGTGTTTTCGGGAGCCGGAGCCAAGGACGACAAGGCTCGAATGTTTGTACAGAGTTACATCCGGCTTATCGACAAGACGCTTGAGGAGTACGAGCTGTCTCGCACAAACTTTGAAGTGTTCGTAACCGACAAAACAAACAGAAGTTTTGGCTCCTTGTTCCGTGCAATCGGCCATATGGAAAACTGTCTGTATTCGCTTGCTCGCGCGATTAGATTTGCCGGCGCAATGGCAGACCATCCAGAGATGGCCAAACACGTTTCTTCGCTATCAGTTCTTCAGAAGCGTGTTCGCACACGCTTCGAGAAGATTCGCAATTCGATAGAACACATGGACGAGCGTGTGCGCAACATGAAGGTCAAAGTCGGCGACCTCTCGGTGCTCTGGCTGGGTGAAGAGCACTTAGAACTCGAGAGCAGACGCATTAACTATTCAGAGTTGGCTACCTGGCTCACAGAGTTACATGCGCTGTCTGAAGAATTGGCCATGCATGGTTCCCGTTAAGTTCCGCCTAATCCCTCAATCCACCGAACCCGCGCGAAAAGCCGCGCAGGCCGGTGATGTCGAACGTTGAATGTCCGGTTCAGGAAAGTTGTAAGGTCTGAAAAGGGCACGTGCGGAAGTTATCAAATTAAAAAGCAGACACTCAGAAATCACTTTTACTCCTGTGTTGAAATAGTCGGCTTAGGGTCGGGAGCAGAAGTTTGCCGTTAAATTTTTAACAATCTTACCGTACCACCGCTAACTCATCCCACTCCGTGGTGTAATGTTGCGACACATTCCCGCGCCGCATGGACCAGCTTTTCCTGACTCCTTCGCCGAGCAGTTGCATCGTTCCGCTGCCCATGCGGCGGTTGATTTGATCGAGCGTCTTCATCAGCGCTGCGGATTTCTGCTGTGCAGCGACATCATCGAACAGCGTGCGTGGCCTCGCTGCGACGGCGATGATTCCGGTCAGCATCACGCCTGCCTTCTGATACGCGTAACCGCTGCGGTAGATCTGCCGCAAACCGCTCAGGGCGGCGCGGCACAGCAGGCGTGTGTCATTGCTTGGTTCGGGCAATGGCAACAGCATGCTTTGCTGATATTGTGATGCTTTTTCTTTGTGCGGATTGGTGCGGATATAAACCTGTATGCCACCCGCGAGAGAATGCTGGTCGCGCAGTTTCTCGGCGGCGCGGCTGGTATAGGCGATGACCGCCTGCTCCAGATCGGCCAGCAGAGAAACCGAAACGCCGAATGAGCGCGAGCAAATGATCTGCTGGCGCGGCGGGGTGACATCATCCAGTTCCAGGCAAACCACGTCATTCAGCTCCGCCACGATGCGTTCCATCACCACACCGAACTCGGCGCGGACGCGCTTGGCGGAACTGCGTTTCAATTCCAGCACCGAGTTGATGCCCATCTGCTGCAGGCGGACTGTGCTGCGCCTGCCCACGCCCCACACCTCGCCGACTTCGATCTTGGCGAGCAAGTTGTCCAGCTCGCGTGCCGTCATCGCATTGAAATCGCACACGCTATGAAATTGCTTCTGCTTCTTGGCGACATGGTTGGCCAGTTTCGCCAGGGTCTTGCTCGAGCCGATGCCGACACATACCGGTATGCCGACACAGCGCTTGATGTTGCTGCGCATCTCTTGCGCATAGCAGGTCAGGTCGGCCATGCCGGTCAGATCCAGAAAGGATT
>JBDTPU010000374.1:0-3339 GCA_039932535.1 Gallionella sp.
AACTGCCACCGCACGCATCAAGACTACGCCCATTGAGCGTATGACCTCAGCGTTGCGTACCATGCGCAGTGCGGCTAGCGCTGCGCACGAAACCCTTATGAAGGTAGCGCGAGTTGGTGCTGCCGTAGCGGCTGGTGGCTACTTGCTGAAAAGCGTAGCGGCGCGACCGATGGCATACGACCGCCGTTTAGCGTTGATGGCCAACACCGCCTATTCTGAACGCGATGTGTCCGGACGCATCGCTGGCAAGGCCGAGCTTGATAAAGCCATTCGTGCCGCGACTAAAAACGGACACGGAACCCCTGAGCAGGCCGCTGAGACACTTAACACCTTGATTGGCTCTGGTGCGATGGGTAAGGGCAAATCAGGCATAGATGCGTCGATGAAGCTGTTGCCGATGTTACAGGAGGCCGCACACGGCACCGGTGCGGATGCCAACGATCTTGCGCAGATTGCCATTGCAGCGAAGCAGAACATGGGGTTGAGCAACGAGCAGATATCGTTGGCTATATCCAAGGCAATTCGCGCTGGTCAGGAAGGGGGGTTCGAGCTCAGCAATATGTCGCGCTGGCTACCGCAACAGATGGCAATGGCTGCCAATAATGGCATGAAGGGAATGGGTGGGTTTGAGTCCCTGATTTCGGCTAATCAAGCCACTCGTATGACCGCAGGCACTGCCGATGAAGCTGGTAATAATCTGGTCAATCTGCTGGCCAAGGTGACATCCAACGATACCGCCAACGATTTCAAAAAACAGCATGTTGATCTGTACGGATCGCTCGTTGCGAATATGGGTAAGGGGATGAATTCGCTGGAAGCGTTTGCCGGAATAGTGCAGGGGATCGGTTCCAAGGATAAAAAGTATCTTGATCTGAAAGCCAAGGTGGATGCCGCTAAAAGCGACCCGGAAAAGCAAAAGCTCTATGAGTCGATGGCCGATATCATGATGGCCAAGGGTGTTGGTAAAACCGTCCAGGATCGCCAAGCACTTACCGGATTGTTCGGCATGATATCGCCGACCGGGAAATATAAAGACGTGTCGGCAGCCGTTAAAAAGGAACAAGGTGCCGAGATTGGCATTAGCTCCCGTGTAATCGACAGCACTCTTGATGCCAAGGCAGACAGGCTTGGCAACGCGAAAACTTACGCTGCGGTAGACGCGCTCGGTGCTGTTGAGGGGCCGCTGGGTGTATTGCTTGACGGTGCGAGTGAAACCGCAGAAACATTTCCCAAGCTCACTGCGGCGCTATATGCAGCAACCGTTGCCGTTGGTGTATATACAGCAGCAATGATGGGTGGTGCTCTGATTGGAGGCAAGGATGGAGGAATATTAAATTTCCTCAAAGGTAAACTTCCGGGAGGATTTGCAGAAGGTGGTAGGGCAGCACCTAGCCCGGGAGAGTCGTTAGGGATACGCAAACCTGCTGCTCCCGGCCTACTTTCGAGGCTTGCCGCAATGGCATTAATGCCTGGTGCTGAGGCCAGTCTTACTGCATTGGGTGGTACTGCTCTGGCAGGTGGCGCACTTGGTTATGGCGCTGGCACGTGGCTCTATAACAGCAAAATCAAAGGCACTGAGTTCGGCGATAACATCGGCGGCATGATCGCCACACTGCTGGCCAAGCTGGGGAATGAAGAGGCTAAGCAGGCTCTTGAAATTAATTTACACATGGATGGCGAGAAGGTTGCCACTGTAGTTAATGCAAGAAATACACGGCACGCGAGCAGGCATTAAATGCCAAATCAGGCGCGCCATATTTTTTTAGAGAGAGGGTTTTATATGAACAATGGAATAGTCGAATTTGTGGAGCCATTTGCCAACCTGAGAAAGAGGCTACCGTTGGTCGAAAAGCGCTCCGCTGCTGAAAATAATGCCCACCATAAACTTGATAGCGCTATCGAGGACGCGCTTTGGGCATGGCGCACAAAAGAGATTGATGGACATGCGCTGCTGAAGACCCCGGAAAACGTGGTGCTTACGGTAGAAGAGTTTGACCTAGCGGGCTGGATACATGAGTACGCAACCATGTCGGGCATGTCCTTCACGTCCGCGATGGAAAAGATGTTTGATTATCTCAAGCGATATCCAAAGACATTAGAAAAATATACGAGCGGCAGCGCCGATTTTGCTGAATCAGGGAGTGGTGGCATCAGTTTTGCCGTGCCGCGTGGCTGGCATGTTGACGGCCAAGGAATGGCGCTATTCCGTCGCGCTCGAATTTATCAGGCCGGACATCCTAGTTGCGATTTCGGTAGTGCTGTTACCGCAGTGGCATGATCATTCCAAGTAAGTGAAATGCGCTTTGTGCCAAATGAGGCGTAAATTTAACGTTGACCAATACGCAACAATCATAAATACTGGCATCACCTTGGAAACTCGGTGAAGTTCCCTGCCATTTTTTGTTTTTCGTCAAATCACTAGCGTGCTTACACACCGGACGATTCGCAGTGAATAAAGAGCTACAGGGTTATTTCATGCGGCGCTGGAAGAGCATGAAAGAGTCGGTTGATTCTCATCCCTACGCTCAATGGGTGACGGTGCTTGATCCTAGGTGTTCGGCAGCTTGCAGAGATTTGCATGGCAAGGCTTGGCGCGTGGATGGCAAGAACCTATCTAATCTTGTTCATAGCCATATTGCGCAACAGCATGGCGATTGCAGATGCCGGTTGAGTCCGATGTCGTTGGCTACTATTGCAAAAGAACATGTACAGACAATGGATTGATGGCAGTGCCAAATAGACTGCAAATCCCGTACCCACCGTTAAAAATATCATTAGGCTGGACACACAATTTAGACGCAAAATAGAATTCCGGACTTGTTTCGTCGATATTCCGGATTTATTTGCTTCCTTACAAATGTAAATAAACCTTCGCCTAACCCTTGAAATCGGGTTAGGCCGCCCCGACTATTGGCACTCGCAGGCAGAGAGTGCTAAACTTCGCCTCCGCATTTTTAACCCTTTTAGTTTTTAGGAGACCTCAGTATGAAAATTCGTCCTTTGAACGATCGCGTGATCGTTAAACGCATGGAAGAAGAACGCAAGACCGCCTCTGGGATCGTGATTCCGGATGCCGCCACCGAAAAGCCGGATCAAGGCGAAATCATCGCCGTAGGCAAAGGTAAAGTCGGCGATGACGGCAAATTGCAAGCAATGAGCGTCAAGGTCGGCGACCGCGTGCTGTTTGGCAAATATGCCGGGCAAGCTTTCAAGATGGACGGTCAGGAATATATGACCATGCGCGAAGATGACATCATCGGCGTGGTTGAAAAATAAGTAGTTATCCAAGCAATTATAAGAATTAAGGAGAAAAAACATGGCAGCTAAAGACGTAAAATT
>JBDTPU010000375.1:0-5571 GCA_039932535.1 Gallionella sp.
GGTGCTGCAAGCGCCGAACAACAGCGTTGCCATTGCCAGAACAGCGAACTTCTTACTCATCCATTTCTCCTAAGTCTTAACCAGTTTCTTGTGTGTCTCGATGCTCATCAGCATACCGAACCCAAGCAACAGGGTCAGCATGGAGGTGCCTCCGTAGCTGACCAGCGGCAGCGGCACCCCAACCACCGGCAGGATGCCGCTGACCATGCCCATGTTGACGAACGCATAAGTGGCGAAGGTGAGTGTGATGGAACCGGCCATCAGTCGCGTGAAATAAGTGGAGGCATGCGAGGTGATGATGAAGCCACGCCAGATTACAAATGAGTACAGCGCCAGCAGGATCAGGTTACCGAGCAAACCAAATTCTTCGGAGTAGACCGCGAAAATAAAATCGGTGGTGCGCTCCGGCAGGAAGTCGAGATGGGTCTGCGTGCCATTCAAATAGCCCTTGCCAAGAATGCCGCCGGAACCCACCGCTATGCTCGCCTGGATGGTGTGGTAACCATTGCCCAGCGCGTCTTGTGAAGGATCGAGCAGCATCATGATACGGTGGCGTTGATACTCGTGCATCATCGACCACAGCACCGGCGCGCTGGCCAGTGCTGCGACGAACAATCCGCCAATCACGCGCCAACTCAATCCCGCCAGGAATAATACATAAAATCCACTCGCGGAAATCAGTAACGCGGTGCCCAGATCCGGCTGGCGCGCGATCAGCACAATTGGCATGAACAGCAGCAACGCAGCAACGAAATAATTTTTCAGCGTCAGCGTGGCTTCGTGCTTTTCGAAATACCACGCCATCATCAACGGCACGCCTATCTTCATCAGCTCGGACGGCTGGATGGTGGTCACGCCCAGGTTCAACCAGCGTCGCGCACCGTGACTGATATCGCCAAACAAGGCCACGCCGATCAGCAATACCATGCCCAATAAATAAATCGGCACGGCGACCCGCATCAAATAATGTAGCGGAAGATTGGCGACCAGCCACATGAAGGTGAGTGCCACCACAATGTTGCGCAACTGGCTGAGCGGGCGATCCCAGCTGGCATTATCCGCACTGTAAAGCACCAGCAGACTGGTCAGCATCAGCAGGCTGATGCCGAGCAATAATTGCCTGTCGATATGCGCGATAAAACGCAACCAGAGTTGTCGCCTAGTCATGCTCCCTCCCCTTCTTAACTTCTTTCTCGTCCAAGGGACGGGGCACTTTACCGAGCAAATAATAATCCAGCACTTTGCGCGCAATCGGCGCCGCTGTACCGCCGCCGTGCCCGCCGTTTTCAGCCAACACCGCCAATGCAATGCGGGGTTTGTCAGCAGGCGCATACGCGATGAACCAGGCGTGATCACGATGCCGCTCGTCAATTTTGTTGGCATCATATTTTTCTCCCTGCTTCATCGCAACCACCTGGGCGGTGCCGGTCTTGCCTGCGATTTGATAGGGTGCGCCCAGGGAGGCAAATACCGCTGTACCGCCGGGCTGAGTGACCGCCACCATGGCACGCCTGACCAAATCCAGACTTTTGGGTGCGATAGCCAGGTCGTATAAGGGATCTTTGGCGATGAAACGATTCTGGCTGCTGCGTGGACTTTGCACTTCTTTTACCAGATGAGGCCTGTAGGCCACACCGTTATTTGCCAACGTGGCGGTAGCAAAGGCCAGCTGCAACGGCGTGACCAGGGTATAACCCTGACCGATACCGACCGATACTGTGTCCCCGGGATACCAGATTTGCTGGTAGCGTTTCATCTTCCATTCCTGCGAAGGCAGCAGGCCGGAAGCCTCACCATCCAGATCGATACCGGTCTTTTTGCCAAAACCAAACCGCGATAAAAAACTGGAAATGTTGTCTATGCCCATCTCGGTTGCCAAGCCATAAAAATAAGTATCACAGGACATCTGGATAGCCTTGAACATATTCACGCTGCCATGTCCGCCCGCCTTCCAATCGCGATATTGGCGGCTGCTGCCGGGCAAATAATAGGCGCCCGGATCGTTGATAGTTTGCTCCGGCGTGCGCGTATGAAAATTCAGGCCGGCGAGTGCCATGTAAGGTTTGATGGTTGAACCCGGAGGATATTGGCCGCGCAATGCGCGATTGTTGAGCGGCACATCGGGAGAATTATTCAGGTCATCCCAGCTCTGCGTATCAATGCCGTCGATGAACGGGTTGGGGTCATAGCCGGGCTTGCTGACGAAGGCCAGCACTTCGCCATTGTTCGGATCAATCGCCACCAGGGCGCCGCGATATTCGCCGAATGATTTCTCGGCGATTTCCTGAAGCCGCGCATCAATACTCAATATCAGCGTGTTGCCGGAAACCGGCGGTGTCCGCGATAGCATACGTACTGCCCGTCCGCCCGCATCCACCTCGACTTGCTCTATACCGGTGGTACCATGCAGATCGCTTTCGTAATTCTGCTCCAGCCCGGTCTTGCCCATGTAATCCGAGCCGCGATAATTGGCCGCCAGATCACTTTCTTGCAGTTGCCCCACTTCGGCATCGTTGATGCGCCCGATATAGCCGATCAAATGGGAAGTCTTTTCACCGAATGGGTAATCACGGAATAAGCGCGCCTTGATCTCGACCCCCGGAAAGCGATATTGCTGCGCGGCAAAGCGCGCGACTTCTTCATCACTCAGGCGATTACGGATCACCAGGGTTTCAAAATTGTGGCTCTCGGTAAGCAGTTTTTTAAAACGTTTGCGGTCTTTGTTGGTAATGGCCACCAGCGTGGACAGGTCGTTTATCGTCGCTTCGATATCCGCCGTTTTGTTCTGGTTTATTTCCAGTGTGTAACCGGAATAATTGCGTGCCAGCACCACCCCGTTGCGGTCCAGTATCAGGCCGCGGCTGGGCACGATGGGAACGACGGCGATACGATTGCTTTCCGACAGCGTTTGATAATAATTATGACGCGCGCCTTGCAGATAAATGAAACGTACCAGCAGAATCGCCAGCAATACGGATACAAAACCAATGCCGACGAGCAGGCGAAACTGAAAATTAAAAATCTCACGCTGATGATTTTTAAACTCAACGCGCTTCATCATGGGCGCCTACGATCCACTCTCTTCTGGCGCACCGATTGAAGCATAATACTCAGCGGCGTCCACAGCAAAGTCGAGGTCAGGCAACCGAGAAAATAGGGCCACACGACATAGCCACTGATCTGCCAATTCACCAGCGCATACGCCGCGTAAGTCAGTGCGAATATCCCGAATACCTGTACGGTTTGCTGGCGCAAATCAAACATCTGCAACCTGCGATGAAGCACCACGCCGCCGAAGGCGAGCAGGGTATATGCAAGCGCGTGCTGGCCAAACACACTGGCATCTGCCACGTCGGCGAGTATCCCCACCACCCACGCCAATCCAATGCCCACGCGCATCGGTTTATTCATACACCAATACAGCAACACCAGCGCTACAAAGTCGGGGCGTAATATCAACCCGATACCCCCCCAGGGCAGCCCGTTCAGAAGCAACGCAACCAGCAGACTGACGATGATAAAAGTATTGCTGATCGGACGCTGGATTTCCGGTTTTCTGAGCATAGGCTGAGAGAGCATCTAATTACTCCTCTTGGCCTTGATGCGATTACTAACATTTGCCGGCGCCGATTTTTCCTCCGGGCGCTCGGGCAAATTAGGCACGCTGGACAAAATCAGCAAATGACGGTGTTTATCCACTCCCGCCACCGGCAGACAAGTCACCTGCGCAAACGGATAGGCTGCATCGTGTTCGATCTTGACCACTCGGGCGACCGGAATGCCGGGCGGATAGACGCCATCTATCCCGGAGGTGACCAGCACGTCGTCATTTTGAATATCCGCGCTGGCCGGCATATAGCGCAGTGACAACTGGCTGGTATCTCCCGCGCCAAACACGATGGTGCGTAATCCATTGCGCACCACTTGCACTGGCACGGCATGATCTTTTTCGGTAATCAAAGTCACTTCGGAAAGCCAGGGATAGACACGCGTGATTTGCCCGACGATACCGATGTCATCCATCACCACTTGGCCGATTTTCACATCAGCACTGGCGCCCTTGTTGATCAGCAATTTGCGCTTGAACACATCGCGCTCGGCATAAACAACTTCGACTAACTGGCTGGTGAATTCGCTGCGGATGGGCAACGTGGCAAGATTGCGCAGTTGCTGGTTTTCCAGTTGCAGTGCCTGCAATTGCAGCAATTGCGCGGCATCGCTCTGATGCTGCTGGCTCAAATCATCATTCTGCTTGATCAAGCCATGCTGCGTACTCTGCGTGATAAAGAAATCCCCAGCCTGTTGCCACAATGCGCCCGGCAAAGTCGCCAGCCGTTGTATCGGCGAGATCAATACCGACAACGCGCTGCGGGTTGATTCCAGGTAGCGATAGCGGGCATCTATAAATAACAGTAATAACGAAAGCACTGAAAAAAATATCAGCCGCGCCACCGGGCTGGGGCCGCGATTGAAAAACCGGAAAGATTGCGTGCCGTCTGTCAACTCCAGGAAGCCTTTAAAAATTTATGCAGGATGGCTGACTGCATTCCATCGCTGATTGGAAAATCAGGAATTGAAATTATTCGGTAGTAAAAATGCTGGTCGACTTGTCCATATGTTCGAGCGCCATGCCGGAACCGCGTACCACACAGGTCAGTGGATCGTCGGCAATCAACACCGGCAAACCGGTTTCTTCCATCAGCAGACGATCCAGATCGCGCAGCAACGCACCGCCGCCGGTCAGCACCATGCCCTTGTTGGCAATGTCCGCACCCAGTTCCGGCGGGGTTTGTTCGAGTGCGGTCTTCACCGCGCTGACGATGTTGTTGAGCGGATCGGTCATCGCTTCGAGCACTTCATTGCTGGAAATGGTGAAGCTGCGTGGTACGCCTTCGGCCAGGTTGCGCCCGGTCACTTCCATCTCTCGCACTTCGCTACCCGGGAAGGCGGAACCTATCGTTTTCTTGATTTCTTCGGCAGTGGTTTCGCCGATCAACATGCCGTAATTGCGGCGTATGTAATTGATGATCGCCTCGTCGAACTTGTCTCCGCCGACACGCACTGAGCCGGAATACACGGCACCACCCAGTGAAATCACGCCCACTTCCGTCGTGCCGCCGCCGATGTCCACCACCATCGAACCGGTCGCCTCTTCAACCGGCAAACCTGCACCGATCGCCGCCGCCATCGGCTCTTCGATCAACTCCACGCGACGCGCACCAGCACCGACAGCCGATTCGCGGATCGCACGCCGCTCAACTTGCGTGGAGCCGCACGGTACACAAATCACGATGCGCGGACTGGGACTAAAAATGCCGGCCTTGTAAACCTTGCGGATAAAATGCTTGAGCATCAGCTCGGTGACAGTGAAGTCGGCGATCACGCCATCCTTCATCGGGCGAATCACGGTGATGCTGCCCGGCGTGCGTCCCATCATCTGCTTGGCGGCCAGTCCGACCTGCTGGATCACCTTCTTGCCATTCGGCCCGCCCTCCTGGCGTATTGCCACCACCGAAGGTTCATCCAGCACGATGCCTTGTCCGCGCACCCAAATCAACGTGTTCGCCGTGC
>JBDTPU010000376.1:0-3999 GCA_039932535.1 Gallionella sp.
CCAGCGTCGCGCCTATCATGCGGCCATCGGTAAAAGCCACGGCGGCCGGGCCGTCCCACGGTTCCATCAGCGCGGCGTGATATTCATAGAACGCGCGGCGCTCTTCGTCCATCAGCGGATTGCCCGCCCAGGCTTCGGGTATCAACAACATCATCGCGTGCGGCAGTGAATAGCCGCCTGCCACCAGCAACTCCAGCGCGTTGTCGAAACAGGCCGAGTCGGATTGATCTTCGGTAATCAGCGGCCAGAGTTTTTCTAAATCCGAGCCAAGCAATTTGGAGGACATCGCCGCATGACGTGCGGCCATCCAGTTCACGTTGCCACGCACGGTGTTGATCTCGCCGTTGTGCGCAATCATGCGATAGGGATGGGCGCGCTCCCAGGTCGGAAAAGTATTGGTGGAAAAGCGTTGGTGCACCAGCGCCATCGCGCTGACCACGCTGGAATCCTGCAAGTCGAGATAATATTTGCCGACCTGATCGGCCAGTAACATGCCCTTGTAAACGATGGTGCGGGTAGACATTGAGGGGCAATAAAAACCTTTGCCTTGTGACTTGGCCAAGCCGCTTACCGCGTGCTCCATAGTCTTGCGTATCACGAACAACTTGCGCTCGAATGCATCGGCATCTGCAGTGTCAGCCCCGCGTCGGATGAACACCTGTCGCACGATCGGTTCGACTTTTTTAACGCTCTCGCCCAGAATCGAACTATCCACCGGCACATCGCGCCAGCCCAGCAATAGCTGGCCTTCAGCGGCAATCTTCGCGGCGACGATCTTCTCGCATGCGTCACGCGCTGCCGCATCGCGCGGCAAGAACAACATGCCCACGCCGTAGCTGCCCACGGCTGGCAATACCACGTTACGGGCTGCACACTGCGCGCGCAAAAACGCATCGGGGATCTGCAACAAAATACCCGCGCCATCCCCGGCCAATGGATCCGCACCGACCGCGCCGCGATGGGTCAAATTTTCCAGAATCTGCAAGCCCTGACATATCATGTCATGGCTTTTCTCCCCTTTGATGTGGGCGACAAACCCCACCCCACAGGCATCGCGCTCCTGGCGCGGATCATACAAACCCTGTTGCATCGGCAAAGAAGAATTGCTCACTGTGTTCCTCAGCAAAAACCACAAAAAAACTAAAGTATTAAAGCAAAAAAATGGTGACTCATGTCACCACGCTAAAATTCAAAAGCGCCAAAATCAAAAACAAAAGGGCGCGAAGTTTACCTTTTCTCGTGATGATGGGCAACCTCTGGCATTGCCACTTTTCCCGAATACTCGTAATGATATTTGTAATTGACCAGTTTGAGCGCATTATTAATTACAATGTTCCCTAACTTGAAAAACCAAAAATGCCAGCGATCACACTTGGAATAGAATCATCATGCGATGAAACCGGTCTCGCGCTCTATCAGATGGGGCGCGGTTTGCTGGCGCACGTGCTGCATACGCAAGTCGCCATGCACAATGAATATGGCGGCGTCGTGCCGGAACTCGCTTCGCGCGATCATGTGCGGCGTGTCATTCCTTTGCTGCGCCAGATCATGCGCGACGCCGATGTGTCGCTCAACCAGATCAATGCAATTGCCTATACCCAAGGGCCGGGGCTGGGCGGCGCACTGCTGGTGGGCGCCAGTGTCGCGAATGCGCTGGCTTACGCGCTCGGCATTCCCACTATCGGCATCCATCATCTGGAAGGCCACCTGCTCTCCCCGCTGCTGTCCGATCCCGCACCTGAATTTCCATTCGTTGCCTTATTGGTTTCCGGCGGACACACACAATTGATGCGCGTGGATGGCGTGGGGCAATACACTTTGCTCGGCGAAACAGTGGACGACGCAGCAGGCGAAGCCTTCGATAAAAGCGCGAAGCTGCTGGGGCTCGGTTATCCGGGCGGCCCCGCCTTGGCGAAACTTGCCGCGTCGGGGCGACCCGGCGTGTACAAGTTACCGCGTCCGATGCTGCATAGCGGCAATCTGGATTTCAGTTTCAGCGGGTTAAAAACCGCGGTGCTGACACTGGTGAAACAAAGCGTGAACGATGAAAATATTCTGAATGAACAAACGCGGGCCGACATCGCCTATGCCGTGCAGGAAGCCATCGTCGATGTGCTGGCGCATAAGGCGCACGCCGCGTTAGCGCAGACCGGATTGAAGCAATTGGTGGTCGCGGGCGGGGTCGGGGCGAATCAATTATTGCGCAGCCATCTGACCGAAAGCATCGGCAACCGCGGCGGCAAAGTGTTTTATCCCGATCTGGAATTCTGCACCGACAACGGCGCGATGATCGCTTACGCCGGTGCCTTGCGCTACGCCCAACAACAAGGCAAAAAAGATTATCGCTTCGATGTTAAACCGCGCTGGAATCTGGCAGAGATTTTGATGCAGGAACGCCTTTAGGGAAACATTGACTAAGGAAACGCTGATTAAGTCCAAAACTATGGTTCGATACATTTCCCGTTCGCCCCGAGTGCCGCGCGCAGCACGGTGTATCGAGGGTGCGAACGGGAAACACTCACCACGAACGGACTTAATCAGCGTTTCCCTAACTTAATCAGAGGATTTTACTTATGGACCCGGCGGTCGGTTGTCGCGGTATCGGGAAGAATTTGCCACAGCGGCGCCTGTGGTTGAGCCGCGCATTTTATTTTGTGCCTTCGCGTTTTCGGGTAATTCAACCCGTTTGATCACGCCGCCTTCCGACAACAACACGTAGCCTCGATTTACTTCTTTGACCGTGACACCCGGCACCACTTCCGCATTAATTCTGATCGCTTGCGGCGATTTGCCGTTAGCCGCCAGTATCGCCACGCTTTCCGCCGGGTTGCCCGCGACGACGACGCCTTTTAATTGAAAATTGCTGGCCAGCACCGCATTGGCATGGCCGCCGAACAAGCCTGCTGCTGCATTCAGATTGGGCGCGGGCTGATTGGTCTGAGGCGGTGCTGCAACCACACGCATGGGCGGATTGAATAATTGCATCGCCCAATACGCAGCCGATGCGCACAAGGCGATGAATAATGCAAAAGTGATAATGGGCGGCCAGCGTTTCATGATGTTTCCTTTTTTTCTTCTCAGCTTTTCTTTTCAGCGCACCAGCTGGTTGATTTCAATAATCGGCATCAACACGGCCAGCACAATCAGCAATACCACTACTCCCATCGCCAGTATCAGCGCGGGTTCCAGCAATCCGGCAATAGTCATCGCGCGGCGTTCCAGATCCTGCTCCTGCGCGTTGGAGGCGCGCTCCAGCATCGCAGGCAATTCACCGGTCACTTCGCCGGCACGAATCATATGGATCAGCATCGCCGGAAAATGTTTGTGTGCCGACAGTGCACGCGCCAGGCCGCTGCCTTCACGCACACTCGCGGTGGCCGCTTCGACTTGCGCGCGCAGCGCGACATTGGTCAAGGTGTCGCGGCTGGTTTGTAACGCGTTCAGAATCGGCACACCGGAGCCTGTAGTAATCGCCAGCGTGCTGGCAAAACGCGCGGTGTTGAGACTGCGCTCGAATTTTCCATACAAGGGCGCGGTCAGCAACCATGTGTGCCAGCGCAATTTGATCGCAGGTTTTTTTAACGCGCGCCGCCAGGCGAAAGCCAGTGCGATGACGAACAGCAATACGATCCAGCCGTAATGCCGCACGAAATCCGAAATGCCCAGCATCATTACGGTCAGGAACGGTAATTTTTGTTTGGTATTGGCAAATACCGAGACGATTTGCGGCACCACATAAGTCAGCAAAAAGATCACGATCAAAAATGCCACCACGGTGACTATCGCCGGATAAGTGAAGGCGAGTTTTATTTTCTGCACCAGCGCATTGCGCCGTTCGATATAGTCGGCCAGCCGCGACAACACGCGCGCCAATTGGCCGGTCTGTTCGCCGGCTGCGACCAGTGCGCGATAGATGTCGGCAAAATCGCGCGGGTGGCGCGACAACGCATCGGACAACGATGAACCGCCCAGCACTTCCGAGCGGATCGAGCCGACCAG
>JBDTPU010000377.1:0-12772 GCA_039932535.1 Gallionella sp.
CACCACGAACGGATTTAATCAGCGCTTCCCTAATCTTCACTCAGGTGCAGTGACAGCCCCTCCGAAGGTTCGCCAGTTTCCGGGTCTATCCAGTTGGTGATTCCGATTTCCACTTCTGCGTCTTCCAAAGACTCACCTTCTTCATAACTATCATTTTGTTCTTCCATGTGTTGTGCCGCTTCAAGCTGAGTGGGAAACGGGCCATGCAATTTATTCGTGAGTTGATCCCGCCAGTAAAAGCCATCTGGCTGGTTGATTACCCATATTGGATCATTTTTGGGTAGGCTTGGTGCAATAGGCGTAGCCATCGTTACCTCCAATAGTGCATGGCGTGCAAATAATCCAACATATGTAACCGCTATTTCAGGATATTTTCAAAGCTTTATAAAATGTTCGCGATAATGTTTCATCTCATTAATAGACTCATAGATATCGGCCAGCGCCTCGTGCTTGCCGTGCTTTTTTACCCCTTGCGCCATTTCCGGTTTCCAGCGTTTGGCCAGCTCCTTGAGCGTGCTCACGTCGAGATTACGGTAATGAAAATAGTCTTCCAGCTTCGGCATCCAGCGCGCCAGAAAGCGGCGATCCTGACAAATGGAGTTGCCGCACATCGGTGAGGTACGGGTCGGCACATACTCTTTAAGAAACGCGATCATCTGCTCCTCGGCCATGGCTTCATCCAATGTGGCCGCTTTGACCTTGTCGATCAAACCGGATTTGGCGTGAGTGGATTTGTTCCACGCATCCATACCGTCCAGCACGCTGTCGGGCTGATGTAACACCAGCACCGGCGCCTCGGCAATGGTTTCCAGATTATTGTCGGTGATTACCAGCGCGACTTCGATTACCCGGTCGGTATCCGGCACCAGGCCAGTCATTTCCATGTCTATCCAGATCAGGTAGTTTTGGTTTTGTGCCATAATTCGTTAGCTGGGATTTGAACCGTAAGACGCGCATTGTGTCACAACCCTGAATTTTGCGAATACTGAAATAAACACCCTTATGACCGCTACACAATTCACTTTTATTTTTATTGCCGCGCTGGCGCTGACCACTCTGGCCAAGCTATGGCTGGGGCGCCGTCATCTGGTATATATTGCCACGCATCGCGCCGCCGTGCCGGAAGCGTTCCGCGAAAAAATCCAGCTGGGCGATCATCAAAAGGCTGCTGATTACATTTCTGCCCGAACGCGCTTCGATATGCTGCACACACTATTCGACACTGCGCTGTTGCTGGCTTTTACACTGGGCGGCGGCATTCAATTCATCGCCGGCGTCTGCAACAATTGGTTCAACTCATCGCTCGCCCAAGGCATGGCGACGCTGGTCGCGGTACTGATAATTTCCTCGTTGCTGGAAGCCCCATTCAATTTGTATCGCACCTTCGTCATCGAGGCGCGCTTCGGTTTTAATAAAATGACTTTGGCGCTGTATCTGCTGGACGCATTGAAAGGCCTGTTGGTCGGTGCAGCTCTAGGGCTGCCGCTGCTGTTCGGCGTGTTGTGGCTGATGGGACGCATGGGCGAATACTGGTGGCTGTATGTCTGGCTGGTGTGGGTAATATTCAATCTGCTGGTTTTATTTATTTACCCGTCATTCATCGCACCGCTGTTCAATAAATTTACCGTGCTGCAAGATGAGGCAATGAAAGCACGTATTGAGGCCTTGCTCAACAAATGCGGCTTTACCGCGCAGGGCTTGTTCGTGATGGACGGCTCAAAGCGCAGCTCACATGGTAATGCCTATTTCACCGGCTTCGGCAAAACCAAACGTATTGTATTCTTTGATACGCTGCTGGAACGCTTGAGCATCAATGAAGTGGAGGCGGTATTGGCGCATGAGCTCGGCCATTTCAAACGTCGCCATGTAATGAAACGTATCGTTGCGACCTTTGCATTGAGCCTGGGATTTTTGTGGCTGCTCAGCCTGCTGATGCAAACTGCATGGTTCTACCAAGGCCTCGGCGTCAATATCCATTCGACAAGCTCAGGACAGGCTCCATCCACCGCACTGGCACTGTTGCTGTTCTTCATGATCCTGCCGGTATTCAGTTTTTTGCTGCACCCCTTGCTGTCGGCCTATTCGCGTAAACATGAATTCGAGGCCGACGCTTACGCCGCCAAACAAACCGCCGCAAGCGACCTGATCAACGCGCTGGTCAAACTTTATCAGGACAACGCGGCGACACTTACACCTGACCCGCTGTATTCCAGGTTTTACGATTCGCATCCACCGGCCATGGCACGCATCGCTCATCTGCAGGCCCCGCATCTTCAAACCTGACCCGAATCTTCAATATTAAAAAGGAGAGCTTTATGAAACTGATCACCGCTTTAATTCTGTTGTGCGCTGCAACAACCGCATCGGCCACCCCCTTTGCGGATGGCAACGCGCAGACCGGCCAGAAATTGTTTGAACAATACAATTGCAACCGATGCCACGATTCAATAATGGGCGGCGATGGCAATAAAATCTTCACCCGGTTCGATCACAAGGTGAATACCCCCGGCAAACTCATTGATCAAATCGGTGTTTGTAGTGGCAATGTCAACGCACACTTCACTCCGCAAGAAACACAGCATCTCGCCGCCTATCTCAATATTTTTTACAAATTCAAATAAGTCTGGCCATGAACAAAGCTGATGATTTAACCGGCAAGCAATGCAAACCCTGCGAAGGTGGTATGGCGCCGCTGTCGGACTCCGAGGCTGACAGTTTGATGCGGCAACTTGATGGCTGGCAACGGCATGACCAATTGCTTCAAAAAAAATTTCCTTTCAAGAATTATTACCAGACCATCGCGTTCGTCAATGCGGTCGCCTGGCTTTCCCACCGCGAAGATCATCACCCCGAGTTGACCGTGGGCTATAACAGTTGCCAGGTGGAATACACTACCCACGCCATTGACGGCCTGTCAGAAAACGATTTTATCTGCGCCGTAAAAGTGGATTCCTTATTCAAACTTTGAGCAATCAAGGCAGCCAACGCGGGGACGCAGGTCAATTGGAAGCGGGACAAATCGTTGCCGCGTTTGGCCGCCAATATCTGGTGCGTTTTGCCGATGGCAGCGAAATAACCTGTTTGACGCGCGGCAAAAAAAGCGAAGTGGCCTGCGGCGATGAAGTGGAAATTAAACGCACCGCTGACGCTTCAATCGAAAACGGCACAGGTGCACAAGGCGTCATCGAACGCGTCGCGCCGCGCCGCTCGCTGCTGCATCGCTCCGATGCCTTCCGCGAAAAACTCATCGCTGCGAACGTCACACAAATCATAATTGTAGTTGCCGCCGAACCCTCATTCAGCGATGAGTTGCTGGCACGCTGTCTGATCGCCGCTTTCGACCAGCAGCTCGCGGTGTTGATCGTGCTGAACAAGTGCGACCTGTCCGATGCCGCAAACGCCGCGCGCAAACGACTCGCCCCTTATGTCGCCATCGGTTATCGGGTATTGGAACTCAGCGCGAAGCAGGATATATCTCCGCTACGTCCTTTATTGCACGCACATACCAGTGTATTGGTCGGACAATCCGGTATGGGCAAATCCACGCTGATCAATGCGCTGCTGCCGGATGCGCAAGCCGCCACGCGCGAAATTTCTACTGCGCTGGATTCCGGCAAACACACCACTACCCACGCACGACTTTATCGTATTGATGCAAACAGTGGATTGATAGACTGCCCCGGCGTGCAAGCTTTCGGCCTGCATCACCTGAGCTTCGGTGGCATCGAACAAGGCTTCGTGGAATTCGCGCAGTATCTTGGGCAATGCCGATTTCACGATTGCCGCCACGCGCATGAACCGGGCTGCGCATTGCACAATGCGGTTAAAGAGGGAAAGATAGACGCACGCAGGCTGGAGTTATTTCAGCAAATCGCCGGTAAGTAGAGCGATTTATTTCGCTTCTACAATAGATTCAATCTCAACCGCTGCCATCCCACGTGTCCCAATTTCTTCATCGTCTCAATATTATTATCAACGATCTGGTCCGCATCAGGAAATGCCGCCACGGCGCGATCCACGCTGGCTTCGCGCAGTAGATGCAGCGTGGGGTAAGGCGAACGATTGGTGTAATTTTCAATGTCATCCCGCGCAGTGCCCGCAAATTGATAGTGCGGATGCAGGCTGGCCACCTGGAATTCATCATTAAACTCTGCCTCTGCGGTGACGATATCAACCGTATCCAGAAAATCGTTGAAGTCGAGAAAGTCGTTGAGTACATACGGATGAATCAACAGCGTAGTGTCGATCTTTTCCGGATCGGCATCTTGCAGAGCGCGTAGTTCGGCCAGCAGATTCTCCAGCAAAGCCTCCGGCGTAGTCGCCGCACTGACCACATAACGTATCTGCTTTTTGACGTGCACAGCCTTGGCAAATGGACATAGATTTAAACCGATAACAGCTGCTTCCAGCCAGCGTTGCGTGGCGGCGATGATGGTTTCTGATTCAGTTGGCATTCGGTTTTTCCTAGGGAAACGCGGATTAAATCGAAAATGTGGTTCGATACACCCAAAGGGTGCGAGAACCTCTGCGAGGCATTTTCCGTTCGCCCCGAGTGCCGCGCGCAGAGCGGTGTATCGAGGGGACGAACGGAAAACACTCACCACGAACGGATTTAATCTGCGTTTCCCTAGCTAATCCACAAAGGCGGCTCATCCATCAGCGCGATCTGTTCGCGCAATTCCAGGATGCGGTCTTGCCAATAACGTTGCGTATTGAACCACGGGAAGGCAACGGGAAAAGCCGGGTCGTCCCAACGCCGGGCGATCCACGCGGCATAATGGATCAAGCGCAAGGTGCGTAATGGTTCGATCAAATGCAGCTCGCGCGAATCGAAATCGTAAAAATCCTCATAGCCTGCAAGCAGGTCGGCGAGCTGCCGGGTCATCTCGGCGCGCTCCCCTGAGAGCAACATCCACAAGTCCTGAATGGCCGGCCCCATGCGGCTGTCATCGAAATCCACAAAGTGCGGGCCGGCGTCAGTCCACAGTACATTGCCGACATGGCAGTCGCCATGCAGACGTATTCTCTTCACGTCACCGGCACGGTCGAAGCAGCGCCGCGCACCTTCCAGTGCCTGTGCAACTACACCGCGATAAACTTCGATGAGTTCTGCCGGAATGAAATCGTGTGCCAACAAATAAGCGCTCGGTTCCACACCGAAGCTCTCAATATCCAGCGTGGGGCGTTCGCCATAAATCTCCAGCGTACCGACGGCATGGATACGGCCGATGAAGCGCCCCATCCATTCCAGCGTGTCGCGGTTGTCCAGTTCCGGCGCGCGACCGCCGTGCCGGGTGAACACGGAAAAACGGAAACCGTTGAACGCGTGCAGCGTGGCGCCGTTGATTGCCAGCGCGGGCACGACAGGAATTTCGCGCTCGGCCAGTGTCGCAACAAAATTGTGCTCTTCCAGAATAGCCGCAGCAGACCAGCGCGCGGGACGATAAAATTTTGCGATCAGCGGCGAGCCTTCTTCCATGCCGGCCTGATAGACGCGATTTTCATAGCTATTGAGCGCCAGCAAGCGGCCATCCCCATGCAAGCCGATACTCCCAAGCGCATCGAGTACAGCATCGGGAGTGAGGGCGGAAAATGGTTGGGTATGCATGTGCGCATTGTACCGATTCCAATTCCATTTCATCGGTGACACGGCGTTGGCTTCCTCGCTCACTCCTAGCCGTACTTGCGTACTGTCTTCGTCGTTCGCTCGTCGCCGCCTTGTTTCACCTTCGAAATAGAACTGGAATATTAATATGTCAAAAGAACAAACCCAACAACTACCCCAGCAAATTAGCCAGTGTCAGCAGCAGCAACAGAATCAGCCAGAACGCCACCGCTCGCCACATCAGGCCGATGGTGCTTTGCATGAATTCGGTATCGGCATCATCGCCGATTCCTAATTCCGCCCTGTCTTCCAACACGCCACCCCTTCGACTTCGGTCAGGACATGCTTGCGGTATCGGCATACCAAGAAGCACACCCAATGCGCCCGCACCACTGGCCAATAATATCCCCGCTTCGGGATCCGGCCAGTTTGCCGCCTGGGTACGCCAGCAATAAACGGTATCTTCAAAATCGCCGACGATGGCAAAAGTCATCGCGGTCAGGCGGATCGGCAGCCATTCCAACAGATAGAATGCCTGTCGCGCAAACTCGCCGAATTGATCCAGCTCAGATTTATTTTTGCTCCCCCAATGCGTGCGTAAAAATTGCCCGAGACGATACAGCAATGCGCCCGCCGCACCGCCCGCGCCCAGCACGCTGAACAGCACGAACCACACGATCACGCCGAACACATTGCGATGCGATGCGATCAGTCCCTGTTCGATGGTAACGCGTGCAATTTCTTCGGCATTCAATTCATGCAAAGGCATACCGCGCCAACGGGACAGCAGGCTGCGCGCCTCGTCCAGCTTGCCCATCCGCAACGCGAGATGAATATCGCTGAAAAAATGGCTGAACTGGCGAAAGCCCATGGTGAGATACAAAACCAGCACATTGAACATCCATGCAAAAAGCGGATGCACGCGATACAGCAAGTCATACAGCACCACAACACCGGCCAGCAGCGGCAACACCGCGATCAACCAGGCGATCCTGCCATGTTTGCGCTGTCCTGCATTAAAATGAAGCTGGAAAAAATTGACGTAGCTCAACAACCAGCCGAACAGATATTTACGTGAGGAGAGCGGATGGAATTGCTCCAGTAACAGCGCAGCAATCAAGGCAAGCAAGCTCATGCCGTATAACCCGCCACGGGGAAACAAAGATGAATCTGTTCGAAATTAAAAATTTTCATGAGTTATTGTAAGCGAAGAGCCAAAGAAAAAAGCATGCAGGAACCGTGACGCTACACCCATAATCCGATAGAATCGGCGCACCTTACTGAAAAAGAAACTTCTGTGAAAATCGCAACTCTCCTATCGCGCCTGAGCGTCAGACAACTCATATTGCATTATTTTTTTTTGAACGCCACCGTGCTGGGTTTGGGGGGATGCACCACCAGCTTGACCCAGGTAGATCTCGCCAGGCTGGATGCTCCGCCCGCAGGCAAAGCAACCATTTTGGTTATTCGTCCCCATTATCTTTCATATGCCGCAAGAGACCTCATCATTACCGCCAACAATTCAGCAATAGCTGATCTTATCAATGCCAGTTACACCTCGTTTTTAATGCCGCCCGGAAGCCTGAAGTTGTCGAGTGAGGGTGGATTTTTTTCATGGCCGCGCCGGGAAATAACCATCCCTGTCGAAGCGGGACAAACCTACTATCTGTCATGGGTAGCCAAAGAAACAGCCTCGTCGGCACTGATGATGTATCTGTTTCCAAACATGAACATGGACAGCCTGCACTGGGAGATGATCAATCAGAAAAGTGCTCAATCCCTGCTTAATAGTACACATCATGTAAGGTCGGAAACGCCGGAGCTATCTAAATAAATCGGTGCTTCGCAGTTCACACATCAAGCAATCATCCCCGCCGCAACCGTATTGTTGGTCGCCTCGTCAATCACGATGAAACTGCCGGTGGCGCGGTTGCTGAGGTAGCTGTCGAACACCAGCGGTTGTTGCACTTTCATCGCCACACGCGCGATGTCGTTCATATTCAGCGTAGCGGTGCTGTGCTGCTCCAGTGTGTTCACATCCACGCGATAATCAATACTGGAAAATAAACACTTCGCGGTGCGCGTGGTATGTTTGACCAGATATTTGCGATTCTTGTCGAGCGGGGTTTCGGACAGCCAGCACAGCATCGCTTCGAATTCTTTCGCTACTTTTGGTAGCGCATCGTTTTTTACAAACATATCCCCGCGCGAAATATCGATCTCATCTTCCAGCGTCAGGGTGACGGATTGCGGCGCGTAGGCACGTTGCAATTTGCCATCATAGGTGACGATTCCCTTCACCTTGCTGGTACGGCCCGAAGGCAGCACGGTGATCGGGTCGCCGACGGTGATCTTGCCCGCTTCAATGCGCCCCATGAAGCCGCGAAAACCGTTGGCTTCATCAACGGTTTCGGCGGAGACTAACCCGCTTCGGCGGGTTATGTCGGAACCAAAATCACTACCATGAACCCGGCATACCCATTGCACCGGATAACGGAAGTCGGTGGTGTTCACATCATGATCAATCACGATGTTTTCCAGCAGATTCATCAGCGTCGTGCCCTGATACCAGTCCAGGTTATCACCGCGATCCACCAGCATGTCGCCCACCAACGCCGAAAGCGGAATGCAGGTGATGTCGGTCAAACCCAGTTGCGCGGCGAATTTCAGATACTCCGCGCAAATCTCGCTGTAGCGCACTTCGGAATAATCCACCATATCCATTTTATTCACCGCCAGCACAATGTGCGGGATGCCAACCAGACTCGCCAGATAGGTGTGGCGGCGCGTCTGCACCAGCACGCCCTTGCGTGCATCGACGAGGATGACCACCAGATTCGCCGTGCTGGCGGCGGTCACCATGTTGCGCGTGTATTGTTCATGACCCGGCGTATCGCCGATGATGAATTTGCGCTTCGGCGTGGCGAAGTAACGATACGCTACATCAATGGTAATACCCTGCTCGCGCTCGGCTTGCAGGCCATCGGTGAGCAAGGACAAATCGACCGCAGCCATGCCGCGCTTTGCGCTGGTTTTGGAAATGGCGGAGAACTGATCCTCGAAAATTGATTTCGAGTCGTGCAGTAAACGGCCAATCAAAGTGCTCTTGCCGTCGTCCACGCTGCCGGCGGTAATGAAACGGAGTAGTTGTGTGGTGTTGCTCATGATATTTTCCTTGAATTCAGTGAAAAGTGAAATGTGACTCGCCGCTTCGCGACATCAAGTGAAACGTGAACAACTAGCTGCCTTCATTTCACGTTTCACTTTTCACATTTCACCTAAAAGTAGCCTTCCTTCTTGCGTAACTCCATCGATGCGTCGGACGTCTGGTCATCCATGCGGGTCGCGCCGCGTTCGGTGATACGCGTCGTTGCAGTCTCCGCGATAATCTCTTCTACATTACCCGCAGTGGACTCCACCGGCGCGGTACAGGTCATGTCACCCACAGTACGGAATCGCACCGAGACGACTTCAACTTTTTCTCCGGACTTCGGTTGTACCAGATGCGATATCGGAATGACTGATCCGCCGCGGCGGATCACTTCGCGTTGATGCGCATAGTAGATGTTCGGGATATGCAACTTCTCGCGGCCGATATATTCCCAAATGTCCATCTCGGTCCAGTTGCTGATCGGAAAAACGCGGATGTTTTCGCCATTGTGAACGCGGGTGTTATAAATGTCCCACAGTTCAGGACGCTGGTTCTTGGGATCCCATTGGCCGAACTCATCGCGGAAAGAAAAGATGCGTTCCTTGGCGCGCGCCTTTTCTTCGTCGCGGCGCGCACCGCCCATGCAGGCATCGAAACCGAATTCCGCAATAGTCTCCAGGAGGGTCACGGATTGATAAGGATTGCGCAGCTTGTCCGGATCCTTGATGACAATGCTGCCGCGCTTGATGGAGTCTTCCAGCGAACGCACGATGAGCCGTTCGCCCAGATCTGCCGCCAGTTTGTCGCGCGTGGCGATCACTTCCGGGAAGTTATGTTCGGTGTCGATATGTACCAGCGGGAAAGGAAATTTTGCCGGACGGAACGCTTTTTCGGCGAGGCGTAACATCACGATGGAATCCTTGCCGCCGGAAAACAGCAGCGCCGGATTTTTACATTCCGCCGCGACCTCGCGCATGATGTGGATGGATTCGCTTTCCAGCGCGTCCAGATGAGTAAAGGTATGGTTGCTCATGTCTAACTTTTCTTTCTCTAAAACAAAACCAGGATGTAGGGTGCGCCTGCGCACCATGGTGCGTGAAACGCACCCTACAAAACTCTCTTCTTCCCCTTCAGGGGGAAGGCCGGGATGGGGGTGGGTGAAAAACACGAAGTGCGTTATATTTTCTTTAGTTTGTGTACATGCAGGCCACACTCTTTACTCTCGGGATTTTCCCACCACCATCTACCCGAACGTATATCTTCACCCGGCGTGACAGCCCGCGTGCAGGGCGCGCAGCCGATGCTGGGATAAAACTGGTCGTGCAGTTTATTGTACGGGACATCATTTTGCTTGATGTATTCCCACACCTCGGCATTGGTCCACTCCAGCAACGGGTTAAATTTCTGCAAGCCATGATCTGCATCAAAAGCCGACACCTCAAGACCTGCTCGTGTGACCGCCTGCTCGTGACGCATCCCGGTAATCCACGCGCGCTTGCCCGCCAGTGCACGCTTCAGCGGTTCGACCTTGCGTATATGGCAGCAGCCCTTACGGTTCTCTATGCTATCGTAAAAACCATTCACACCGTTCTTTGCGACATATTCTTCAATCTGCATGGCATCGGGAAAATAAATTTTGAGCGGCACGCTGTAATGCTTGCGCACTTCCTCCATCAGGTCATATGTTTCTTGCGGCAGGCGTCCGGTGTCGAGGCTGAACATTTCGATCTCCGGCTGATGTTTGGTGATCAAGTCCGTCAGCACCATGTCTTCCGCACCCAGACTATTCGCAAATGTCACCGGTAAAAAATCATGCACTGCTGTGGTCAGCGTGGCTTTCACCTGTTCAACTTTTTGTTGCAATCCGCTCATGGTTAACCTCCGCGTTGTACGCGGCGAAACAGCGGCAATTTTTCATCCGATGAGGCTTGATAGTTTAGTGAGAAATCGCTCAGTCCTTTCAAAGCTTCATGGATGTTTTTATCAGCCCGAGTCGCAAACGCATCGAAGCCGACGCGCTGCATGTAAAATAATTGGTCGCGCAACACATCGCCGATGGCACGCAATTCGCCGCGATAACCCAATCTGGCGCGCAAATGATAGGCAATGGAATAGCCGCGTCCATCCGCAAACTTCGGGAAATCCACCGCAATCACGGAAAATTTTTCTACCTCATTTTGCAAATCTTCCGCGCGTTCATCGCTGGCAAACCACACGCCGATATCCGCGCGATGTTGCAGCGCATCGCGTTGCGCCTGCCACACTTTTAGCGGCACGATGATTTTGCCGGGCGGGATGACAACGCTTTCCGGCGTGTCGTTTTCACCCAGGCGCAGCACGTTCCAGTCGTCATCTACAATCGCTTTATTTTTGATGATCATGTCTTAGAATCTCGGTGAATAGTAAGGTGTGTCATACGGCGCGCCTGCGGCGATCAACGCATATTCAGCGCCCGCCAGTTTTTCATCTTCCTCCACCGGCGTCGCATACACATATTCCTTGAACGGGTCATGACCGATGCGGCGCACTGTATCGATAAAACGCTCATCCTCAAAACGCTCACGCACATACACCTGCAACAAGCGCGCGACCACCTCGGGTATTTGCGCAAAGGTAAAGGCGCGTCCGATCACTTTGCCGATCGAACTCTCATTGCCCTGTGCGCCGCCTATCGACACCTGGTTCCATTCGCTGCCATCCTTATCTACGCCGAGTATGCCGATGTGCCCGACGTGATGATGTCCGCAGGCATTCATGCAACCGGACATGTTCAGCTCGATCTCGCCGATGTCATGCAGAAAATCGATATTATCGAAACGCTCGGCAATCGCCTTGGCCAGCGGAATGGAACGCGCATTTGCCAGCGAGCAGAAATCGCCACCGGGGCAGCAGATAATGTCGCTCAACAGGCCGATGTTGGGTGTTGCCATACCGAGTTCCCTGGCAGCTTGCCACAACGCAATCAGGTCGGATTGTTTGACATCCGCCAGCACCAGGTTCTGCATATGCGTGACGCGCAATTCGCCGAAGCTGAAACGTTCCGCCAGTTCCGCTGCCGCATCCATTTGCCGGTCTGTCGCGTCGCCGGGCGCGATGCCGGTTTTCTTCAGCGACAAAACTACCGCTGCATAACCCGGCACTTTGTGTGGCTTGACGTTGCGCTGCACCCAGTTGGCAAAGGCTTTGTTGTCGCGCTGGAATGCAACTACAGTCGCATCGTTTTCCGGCAGTTGTTCATAATCGGGCGCAGTGAAAAATGCCGCGACGCGATGCAATTCTTCAGCGGTGACGGTGCATGGGCCATCTTTGGTGAACTGCCAATCGGCTTCCACACGGCGTTTGAATTCCTCGATACCGAGCGCTTTTACCAGTATCTTGATGCGCGCCTTGAACATGTTGTCGCGGCGACCATATTCGTTATACACGCGCACGATGGATTCCAGATAAGTAATGACATGTTGCCACGGCACGAAATCTCGGATCTCGACACCAATGACCGGTGTGCGACCCAAGCCGCCGCCAACCAGCACGCGAAAACCGATTTCGCCCTGCGCATTTTTTACCACCGCCACGCCGATGTCATGCACCGCAATCGCGGCACGATCTGTCGTTGCGCCGGTAATCGCGATCTTGAATTTACGCGGCAGGTAAGCGAACTCCGGATGAAACGTGCTCCACTGGCGCAGGATTTCAGCATACGGGCGCGGATCAACGATTTCATCGCGTGCCACACCCGCAAATTCATCGCTGGTGATATTGCGTATGCAATTACCGGAAGTCTGATTGCCGTGCATTTCGACGCTGGCCAGATCCGCCAGCAAATCCGGCGTGTCCTGCAACTTGAGCCAGTTGAACTGAATATTCTGGCGCGTGGTGAAATGCCCATAGCCGCGGTCGTACTTGCGCGCAATGTGTGCAAACATGCGCATCTGCGGCGCACTTACCAAACCATACGGCACAGCGATGCGCAGCATGTAGGCATGAATCTGCATATACAGTCCGTTCTGCAAACGCAG
>JBDTPU010000378.1:0-3390 GCA_039932535.1 Gallionella sp.
TCATGCTTGAGGTACCTTGAGCTTCTATTCAATTGAGTTGCCCTATCAATCCGATGCTGCGCATTACTATGCCGCGCTGGCTGACCTGCCATGGGCGGTGTGGCTGGATAGCGGCGGGATGGCACGCTTCGACCTTCTTACCGCCGCGCCACAACGGGTAATAAATAATCATGAGACTGTCTGTAGCGATCCGTTCGCATTGGTGCGCCATGCATTGGGTGTACCGACCGCGCCCATAAAGGACGTGCCGTTCGCCGGTGGTGCGCTGGGTTATTGGAGCTATGATCTGGCGCGTCAGATGTTTACCTTGGCGCATATAAATGCCCCACCACTGCCTGACAGGGCGCGCGAAATGGTGCCGGAAATGGCACCAGAAATGATGATAGGCATCTATGACTGGGCGTTAGTGCTGGATCATCAGCAACACACCGCGCGCCTGGTGTCGCATCGGCGCTTTGCTGAAACCGCAGCATTGCTGCCGCAGATACTGCTCCGTTTGCAGGGTAACGCAATACTTCCGCCGGATACTTTTCGTGTGCAGGGAAAAATTACTTCCAACTTTACGCCCGACAGTTACGCGAGCGCATTCGCTGCAGTACAAAATTATTTGCGGGCGGGCGATTGCTACCAGATCAATCTTGCGCAACGCTTCAGCGCCGCCGCGACAGGCGATGCGCTGGGTGCTTATCTGATGCTACGCCGCTTGAGTCCCGCGCCGTATTCCGCCTTTCTGAATTTTCCTCAAAGCAAAATTCTCTGCGCCTCGCCGGAACGCTTCCTGCGCGTGCAAAACGGCAGCGTGGAAACCAGACCGATCAAGGGCACCCGTCCGCGCAGCAGCGATGCGCAGCTGGATCGCCAGCTTGGCGAGGCGTTGCGCAATCACCCCAAAGACCGTGCGGAAAATCTGATGATTGTGGACTTGCTGCGCAACGACCTCGGCAGAAGTTGTGCGCCCGGATCGGTGCGCGTGCCAAAATTATTTGAGCTTGAAAGTTTCGCCAATGTGCACCATCTGGTCAGTACGGTGGAAGGCAAGTTGGCGGAAGGGCGCGATGCGCTTGACGTGCTGCGCGACTGCTTCCCCGGCGGCTCGGTTACCGGTGCACCCAAACAACGCGCGATGCAAATCATCGAGCAGCTGGAGCCGAACCGTCGCGGCATTTACTGCGGTGCGATAGGCTATGTCGGCTTCGACGGCAACATGGACAGCAACATCGCCATCCGCACACTGGTATATTCTGATCACAAGATTCATTGCTGGGCAGGCGGCGGCATCGTGGCGGATTCAGAAGAAAAAGCGGAGTATCAGGAAACGCTGGACAAGGCGGCGGGGATGCTTAAATTATTGCAACATTATGGAGGTGAATATGATCGTTAAACGCAAAGCAGATGAGCGTGGTTACGCGCACCACGGTTGGCTGGAAAGTTGGCACAGCTTTTCATTCGCCGATTACCATGATCCTGCACATGTTCATTTCGAGTCGCTGCGCGTGATCAACGAGGACATCGTGCAACCCGGCACGGGCTTTGGCACGCACGGGCATCGCGATATGGAAATCCTGACCTATGTGTTGAACGGCACGTTGCGTCATCGTGACAGCACCGGCAGTAGCGGGGACATTCGTTATGGTGAAGTGCAGATGATGAGCGCGGGGACCGGCGTGCAGCACAGCGAGGTGAATCCATCGCCGGACGAGGCGGTGCACTTGCTGCAAATCTGGATCATGCCGGATCGGCAAAATTTGAAACCGGGCTATCAGCAAAAAGATTTTTTGCTGGAAAACAAATTGGCGCGCTGGTGCCTGCTGGCTTCATCTGATGGGGCGCAAGATTCGTTGTTGATCCATCAGGATGCACGCGTGTCTGCCGCACGACTGAATGGCGCAGAAACTCTGGATTATTCGCTGGCTGATGGGCGCAAAGCCTATCTGCATGTCGCACGCGGCAGCCTGAAAGCCAATGGGCATGAGCTTTCAGCGGGGGATGCGTTGATGTATACGAACGAGGTGGGGGTTGAGTTGAATTATGCGAAGGAGGCGGAGGTGTTGTTGTTTGATATGGGGTAGAGGTGTGCAGCAGTTCGTAGCCCGGATGTAGCGCAGCGCAAGCCGGGCTACGAAACCACGAAACGCGGTAACATTCAGGCATGGTTAATTACCGCCGCAATTTTGTGCCGGGCGGCACGTATTTTTTTACTGTAACCCTGCTGGATCGCTCATCCCAGCGGTTGACGGAGCATATCGAGTTATTGCGCGCCGCCTTCCGTACCGTGAAGCGCAAGCAACCGTTCCACGTGGATGCCATCGTCATATTGCCCGAACACCTGCACACCATCTGGACATTGCCCGACGGCGATGCCAATTACCCCGGCAGGTGGCGCGCGATCAAAAGCGCATTCACCCGTGCAGTGGTCAAATCCGGTGTCGCCGTGGAGCGCAATGAAAAAGGCGAATATGCGTTATGGCAGCGGCGATATTGGGAACACACCATCGCCGACGAAGACGATTACCGGCATCACGTGGATTACATCCATTACAACCCGGTCAAACACGGATGGGCAAAGCAAGCGGCCGATTGGTCTTATTCATCATTCCACCATTACGTGCGCCAAGGTCTATTGCCGCCCGATTGGGCAGGCAGCGAACACGAAGGAAAATTCGGCGAATAAACAGCATCCGAACGAAACGTACCAGGCGCAGCGTAGCCCGGATGTAGCGTAGCGCAATCCGGGAGCGCCCTTCAGGGCGCAGCAGTTTTTACAGCACTCAATGGGGTGCAAAGAGAATCCCGGATTACATTTCATTGCATCCGGGCTACGCTTGCTATTGAAAATATTAGGGAAATACGCAAAAGAGGAAAACCCAAAAAAAATATTTGAATGTTCTGTTGACATTATCAGAGCCGCTTCAAAAGAGAGTAACGGTAGCATTGGCAATAATTGTTCTGGAATAAGGAATTCGAAGGGTGACCACGGAATTGAAATATATGATGATCGAGTTGGTGTTAACTTTGGTGTCATGCCAAACATAATTAGATCTACTTCGAATATTTCAATGTCATTAACGAATACAAAAATATATAAGGGGTGAAAATATTGCCACAATTATTTGTGGCTTTCGCCTAGATAGCTTACCCAACCTTGTACATCTACTTTGTGTTAGCTGCTACTCGCGAATGTCTGCAAAGGGTGGGCACAATGTGCCCACCAGTTTTTATGGTTTTGTTTTTCGCTTTTCATCCCTGTGCGCCGCCTCGATCAGTTGCAAGCAGGCGGAGGTTTAGGCGAGCACTGATGTAACAACTAGCCATTCGACTAAGCTGGCAAACGGCTTTGCATAGCCATCTGACTAAGTTGGCAAACTACGCCAACCAAGTCATTGGTTAACG
>JBDTPU010000379.1:0-2190 GCA_039932535.1 Gallionella sp.
AATGACGGAACGTGAATTTGTTCTCGCGCACATCCCACAATGGACAGACAAAAAATCGCGCTCATGAATATTATTGTTTTCATATTGGTATGACTTTCAAATGGACTTTAAGGGCAAGACGCTTTTATTATCCCTCCAATTTCCGGGGCCGCAACATGCCAGCAAAAATATTTCACCCAAATCCGGAATTAGCTCAACAATTAAAACAGCGGCTCAATGTACAAGATTGTTGAAATAACAAAGTTTTATATCAACAATGGCAAGAAGTCTGTTCCATCTTCTTCGGATAATATGCTACATTTGGCGCACAAGAAAAAACCATGTAAGAGACGTATCAAATTAATCAGGTATTAGCCCATCATGAAAAGAATCCGAGCCAAATCATCCCGAGCAGGGCAGGGCTACGCGCTGGTGTGCGATCTACAGCAACGGTTCGTAACCAAGCTGAATGCGCTCAGCAAAAAATACGGCAGCAACAAAATGTACGAGCCCACCGAGTGGTTTCGCGACGAAGGTCGGCATGGCGGCGGCGAGCGCCTCATGGCGACCGACGAGACGCTGTTCAATCGCGCATCGGTCAACACTTCGCAGGTTCACTATGACGACGATGCCACCAAGCAACTGGGATCCGCATCCGCGATCTCGACCATCATCCACCCCAAGAACCCGCTGGCGCCCTCGGTGCACATCCATATCAGCTGGACAGAGATGAAGAATGGCAGCGGATACTGGCGCGTGATGGCCGACCTCAACCCCGCGATTGAATACAGCGAAGACAAAGCTCTGTTCATAAACAAATTGAAACAGGCAGCGCCGCAACAATATGCCGAGGCCGCAGCGCAGGGCGACCAGTATTTCAACATTCCCGTGCTGGGGCGCACACGTGGCGTGACGCATTTTTATCTGGAAAATTATTCCAGCGGAAATTTTGATGCTGACCTGAAAATGGCGAAAACAGTGGGCGAAGCCGCGATCGACACCTATATCGACATCCTGACTTTGGCAATCGAAAAACGTACTTCACCCACCGAGGCCGATTACAAAAAACAGTTGGACTACCACACGCTGTACTTCTTCCAGGTATTGACGCTGGATCGGGGCACCACATCGGGCTTGCTGGTTCACGACCAGAATGATGTCGGCATCCTGGCATCGCTGCCCTCGCACATTAACCGGACATTGCTGGCCTCATGGAAGGCAAAGATGCCCAAGCCGCAGGACCAGTTGCTGCAAGGAATGATCGACTGCCTAGTGAACAAAGATGTTTGCCTGATAGAAGACGACACCAAACAGGCATTGGCAAATTGTGTGCGGAAACACTATCAGGCACATCCCGAGGCGATTGATATGCAAGCCAGTGGTTACACCAAGCCGCCTACCGTTGATAATCACCTCAAGTCTGTTGCATAACGGGTAACCGGTCGAGCGTGAATTACACTCGACTCAATACCGCCCCTGCGTCTTATTGATGTAATTGGAAAGCTGTTGGGTTTCCTGGTTCATTCGCAACAGATTGGCGTGGGTGACGCGGAACAGCGCGCGCATTACCTTGAAAGCCATGCGCGGGTGGGCATCCAGCAATGACTCAAAATCATCCGGCGTCAGCGTGTAGACCGTGGCATTGCCGATGGCACGCAACGTGGCCTTGCGCGGCGTCCGGTCGACAAATGCGCGGGTGCCGGCGCTTTCGCCCTCTTTCATGGTGTAAACCACGTTCTCCTTGCCTTCAGCGTCTGTGCTGGTGACAGCAAGCTTGCCGGAGACGAGAATGAACAGCGTCTGATCGGCCTCACCCTCGCTGATGAGCAATTCGCCATCCTTCAAATGACGCACGCCCAGTTTCGTCGCCAGCGTCCTGGCTTCGTCCTCATGAAGTTCGGCGCCTACCGATGAGTTACGTACCAGCTTGTAGTCTGCGGTATTGCTCATTTCAAAGCACTCCTTTCCATGTCTACTGTTGATAATCATCTCAAATCTGTTGCTTAACGGGTAACTGGTCGGGCGTGAATCACGCCCGATTCAATCAATGAGTGGATTCCAGAATTTTGGATTTCGTTCCCATATCCCTGTACTGGCTCAGATTTGCTTCCTTCAAACATTGAAACAATCTTGAATTAACCACCAACTTTGCAACTTTGTCTTTGTCAGTATCAACAAAAGTGACTTTATTTTTTTCTAAACAAAGTTGAC
>JBDTPU010000380.1:0-2486 GCA_039932535.1 Gallionella sp.
CGCTATCGGCGTCCCGAGCGGAATGTAATTTTTCCGCCTTCACCTCGGGCGGAGGAGGCTGATCCGAGTAATGCACCTGACCTTGGGCATCCACCCACTTGCTGACCGCAGCCAATGCGTTGGCACTGCTCAGCACTAATAACATCAGCAAAACTTTGTTCATGACATCCCTGTGATAAAGGTTTTTTGATCTGATTAAAACAAACCCAAGCGAAAAATTCGGCTAAATACCCACATGAGTCTAGCATGTGCAGGTATGATTGCAAACTGAATAAGATGGCTGTATCAATGGATAGGCGGGAGAATATTATGCAGGAGAACAACCCTGGCGGCGGTAAAAATTTTACTGATTTGGAAAAAAATGCCGAGGCGGTCATGGCCGAGGCGGTATTGAAACTTTTCAAGGCGTATTTTCACGATCACAATCACTCGGGAAAACTTTACGATGACTTTCCGAATTTTTTTCTGTTTAAATCCGCAGTGCTGGAAGGCAGGGAAATCGCCACGCGCAGCTCGGAAAAATTATTATTGGACGATGTAATTCAGCGCGCCAAGGCGCGCAATGGCTATATCAGCGTGTCCAAACATCGCAATCCGAAGCTGGGTTATTACTGGTTGGAATTGTCGGTGACGCCATTCATGATGGGTGATGCGGTGAGCAAGGGCAATAAAGGCGAATTCTTTTTTATTCTCACCAAATTTATCGAGTACACCAAGCAGCATCCGAAAATGTATGGGGATTTAACTGCCGAAATGGATTCCGACAAGGATATCGCACTGATGCTGGATGGGATTAAAAAAATGGCGGCTCGCCTCAGTGTATCGCTGGATATATATCCCGAACAGATGCTGGTGTCCTACAATCCAAACTGGCCGGTGACGGAAGTCAAAAAGCTGCTTCAGTCGCTCAAGGAAAACGATCAGGACTGGTGCGAAATGTTTTTCGAATACCTGATTTATGTAATGGGCAAAAAAACTAAAGGGTAGTTTTCAGCAGCACCAGCGCAGCACCGCTGCCACCGTCTTTAGCGGGTGCGTCGCAATACCCCAATACCTGCTGATGTTGGGTAAGCCAGTGACGCGCCAGCTTGCGCAACACCGCTTCACCGCCCCGGCTGTTCAACCCCTTGCCATGGATCACCAGCACACAGCGCCATTGTTGCTGCGCCGCTTCATGCAAAAATTCCTGCAACAGTTTGCGTGCAGCATCAATATGATTGCCGTGCAGGTCGAGCCTATCCTGAATCGGCCAGTTGCCACGCCGCAACTTGCGCAAAGTCATACGCGACAGGCCGTTGCTCAAGAATTCATCGGGTATATTTTCGGCTGCGAAATCCGAAAAACTTTTAGCTAGGCACCCGTCCGACAGCGTGTCAGGTATTTCCTCTGCTATTGCGGGGCGATTAAGCAAAGGTTTGCGCGGGGCAGGTCGTGGCGTGATGCGGTTTTGTTTTGCCAGTGGTTGCACTGCGCCGATTGCCGAGCGGAACAGCGCGGCATCTTCGGGCGCTATGCTCTCATTTTTCGCGGGCTTCTTCACAACCAACGCCGGTGCAGAATTATTTTTAAGTCTTGGCCAGCGAGGCGAGATACTTGTCCGCATCCAAGGCCGCCATGCACCCGGTTCCGGCACTGGTAACCGCCTGGCGATAAATCTGATCCTGCACGTCGCCAGCCGCAAACACGCCGGAAATACTGGTCGCCGTGGCATTGCCACTTGAGCCGCCGCGCGTCTGGATATAACCGTTACTCATTTCAAGTTGGCCGGTAAAGATGTCGGTATTGGGTTTGTGGCCAATCGCGATGAACACCCCTTGTAGCGCGATATCTTTCGTTTCGCCGTTTTGTGCGAGCTTGATGCGCATGCCCGTCACGCCGCTGGCATCCCCAAGTACTTCGTCCAGCGTGCTGTTGAGCTGCAATGTGATTTTTCCTTGTTTCACTTTTTCCATCACGTGATCGACCATGATGCGCTCGGCGCGGAAGGTATCGCGCCGGTGCATCAGCGTAACGTGCTTGGCGATGTTGGATAAATACAGCGCTTCTTCCACCGCAGTATTGCCGCCGCCCACCACGGCGACATCCTGTCCCTTATAAAAGAAGCCATCGCAAGTCGCGCAACCCGAAACGCCGCGCCCCATAAAGGCTTCTTCGGAAGGCAAGCCGAGATATTGCGCCGAGGCGCCGGTGGCAATGATCAGCGCGTCGCACGTGTAACTGCCCGCGTCGCCGATCAACAGGAACGGCTTTTGTTGCAGCTTGGCGGTGTGAATGTGGTCGAAGATCATCTGGGTCTTGAAGCGTTCCGCGTGTTGTTGAAAGCGCGCCATCAATTCCGGGCCTTGCACACCCATTGCATCGGCTGGCCAGTTGTCCACATCCGTGGTAGTCATCATTTGGCCGCCTTGCGCCAAACCTGCAATCAAGGCGGGATTAAGGTTGGCGCGTGCAGCATAAACGGCGGCGATATATCCCGCGGGGCCCGA
>JBDTPU010000381.1:0-1583 GCA_039932535.1 Gallionella sp.
GCAGCAGCACTGCGTAATTTGCCACATCGGCCAGCGCATTGAACACGCTGGCACGGGATACCCCCAGCCGGTTTGCCAACACCTCGCCGGAATGAAACTCACCGTCCGCCAAAAAATTCAGCAACTGCCAAGTGCGCGCGCTAACGAGCCCGGTCGTCATTGCGGCAAATCAATATCCGAATGCGGCTTTACGCCAAGAAAGCCCATGATTTCCTCACGCCGTTTCAAGGCATCCTGATAACCCAGATTGATTAACGCGCGACAGAATTTTTTTTCCGACAGCAGATAACTCACCAGCGTTCCGCCGCGGCGCTGCCTTGCACCGACCACGCTTAACAGGAGTCGTATGGTCCAGGGGAGTTCTGCCGCGTGCCGCTCGGCGATTTTCTCGATAGGCTGGCTGGGTGAAACAACCAGCACGTCAATATGTTTGAGATTGCTGCGCTCGCGTATTTCATCCGGCATCATATCCACCAGATCGTTGATTTTTTTCAGCCGCTCCAGATCGACTTCCATACTGTCGAGAAAAATACTATTCATCGCATGCCCGGCAATTTGCGCCAGGCTGGGGTAGTCACTGATGTCGGTACGCTCGGGTTGTTCGATACCATTGGCGGTGACGCCGATCACCAGGATGCTGGTGGCGCCGAGGCGCAATGCCGGGCCAAGCGGCGCGATCTGGCGCATCGAACCATCACCGAAATACTCACGGTTAATCAAAGTCGCGGGAAAAATAAAAGGCAGCGAGGTGGAGGCCAGCAGGTGATTGATATTAATGTGTGTCGGCACACCCGCACGCCCGGTGCGTTTCCACGGCACGATCTGTTTTACACCCTGATAAAAAGTTACTGATTGCCCGGAGCCATAGCCGGATGCGGTGATGCTCAGCGCGCGCAGCAAACCTGCATCAATGCTCTCCTGGATTTTTTCGTAAGGCAGCATCTCTTCCAGTAATTCAATCAAGGGCGAATTATCAAGCAGCGAAACCTGCCTGAGTTTATTGATTCCCAGTGCGCTGAACAATAGCCCGGTAAACCATAATACGGTATTATTGAATACCCCGATCACATCGGTGCGGTAGATATGGTTGGCACGAAAGCCTTTCCATGTATTGACCAGATATTGCACCCCATTGCGGAAATTCTGCGCGCCCACCGCGAGCGCGGCCGCATTGATCGCGCCTGCCGAGGTGCCGCAAATTATCGGGAATGGATTGTGCGCGCTGCGCGGTAAAAATTCCGCGATCGCCTTGAGCACACCCACCTGATAAGCGGCGCGCATGCCGCCGCCGGTTAGCACCAATCCGATGCGCTTCTCCATCCGCGTGCTACTCAACTTCCGCCTGCACCGATTCCAGCGCGTCTTTCAACGTTTCTTCCGGCAAGGCATTCAGGGTTTCCGACAACATCTCCGCGGCATCCATTGCCACCTCCCGAAAAGATTTCGGGTCCGTGTTTGCGACCAACACCGCCGCCGCGCCCACCACCTTGAGCAGCCTTGAGCGCTCCTGCATCAGCATTTCGATCTCTTCGCGCAACATGGCGACTTCCTGTTTGTTCATTGGCATTATTTTCTCCCTAAGG
>JBDTPU010000382.1:0-2848 GCA_039932535.1 Gallionella sp.
CCTCCCAACCTCCCCTTTTCAGGGGAGGAGCGGGTTCGGCTCTCCCCCTGACAAGGGGGAGAGCGTAGCGAGGGGGCATGGAGGGAGTTTTGAGCACATTCCGCCTAATGGACAATCTGGGTTGAAAACCCTGTTCCAGTCATCGATTAACTTCCGGGTCGTAACGATCAATTTGAACATTGTCCCTGCCCAGTTCTTTTGCACGATAAAGCGCGCGATCAGCACGCTGGATCAATGCTTCCAGCCCATCGTCTTCCTCGAATGAAGTGACGCCAAAACTTGCGGTGAGTTGACGTCCATGAGAAAAAGTAGTGTTTTTCACATTATCACGTATGGTTTCAGCCAATTGCTGCGCCTGCTCCAGCGTGGTTTTGGGGGTGAACACAATAAATTCTTCGCCGCCCCATCGCACCACCACATCACTGCTGCGCACCGAGGCTCGCAGGATCACCGCCAACTCTTTTAATACGGCATCACCCACATTATGGCCGTCGGTATCGTTCACCGATTTGAAAAAATCAATATCCAATAAAATAATAGAGAGCTGGGTTTTATGCCGGAGCATCTGGCTTTTTTCGAATTCAAATAAATCTTCGAATTTGTAACGGTTATAGAGGCCGGTCAGCCGGTCGGTCGAAGATAAATTTGTCAGTGTTTGCTTTTCACTTTCCAGCACCTTGTTTGCCTGTTGCAAGGCTCGGGTGCGCTCCTGGATTTCTTCTTCCGACACCGATGTCATGGATGCCTCAATGACGACACGTTGCCATTTATTCGGTTTGCTCGCGACGTTAAATTTTGGCGCTGCAAGCGATTTCCCAATTCGCCAAAGCTCAATCTCCAATGCAAAGAATTCGAAGTCATCTCTGGATATGTTGTTCAACCAATCCACCGCCGCACGATGTTCCTCATTGAATTGTTTGGCAACCCATACAACAGTCCTTGCTCCCAATCCTGCCGCATAAGTAAGAATTTGCCCGAGGTGAGTGTGGTTGGTACTTTCCAGCTGGCTTTTAACGATCACATAATTTTTCGTCAACGCATTCTTGCAAAGGATATCCGCACGGAACGGTCCGATATCTCTTTCCTGGCCGACCAACTCCAGCTTCACCCCCATAACCTGGCCCAACTCAGCCAAATTCTCATCCCTCGCCAGCCAGGAAGTAAAGCCCGAAGCTTCATGCCCCCAAATATCGCGCGGATCAACGCGCTCAAGCTTCCCAAGTGACATAAAATCTCCCCCTGTATTGCTCTTACCACATAAGTTGCTCGCCCAATATCATTGGGTATTGTCATTTTATTTGCAGACGCCCGAATTAATTATCATCCGGTCATCATCATTAAATATTGTCTTTCCCGTTCAGACGCTCCGGAGGCTAAAGGGGCATTCTAACTATTTTGGTAGTGACTTACTGTTCGTTCCACCACTCACCCGTTCGACCCCTGACAAATCGCGCGCAGAGAATACCCCGGCAAATCCGGATTGCTGCAACAGTGCGCGCACCTGTTCCGCCTGATCATAGCCATGCTCGAACAATAGCCAGCCTTGATTATTCAGATGCGCTTTTGCCTGTGCGCAAATGCGCCGGATGTCGTCCAGTCCATCCGCGCCGGAAACCAGGGCAGTGTGCGGCTCGAAACGCAAATCACCCTGCTTTAGATGCGCATCGTCAGCGGCAACATAGGGTGGGTTGGAAACAATAATATCGAAACGTTCCCCGTGCAATGCATCGAACCAGTCGCTATGCACCAAGCGCACATTATCAAGCTTGAGCCGCTGAGCGTTTAATTGCGCCACTTCCAGCGCGGCGGCTGAGGCGTCTACCGCCACCACTTCGACATCACGGCGCACATGAGCGATGCTCAACGCGATCGCGCCACTGCCTGTCCCGAGATCCAACACACGAAACGCATTCTTGCTCCTCCCCTGCTCCCTCCTTGATAAGGGAGGGTCGGGGTGGGTTGGGGAGGCCGGGAGTTGCGAAATCCGCTGCAAGGCCAGCTCGACCAACAATTCGGTTTCGGGGCGCGGGATCAATGTCGCGGGAGAAACTTTGAAAGCCAGCCCATAAAACTCGCGCTCGCCCAACAGATAAGCCAGCGGTTCCCCGGTCAGGCGGCGTTCAAATAAAATGTTGAATTGCGCTTGTTGCTCATCACTTAGCAATTGTTCGGAATGCGTGAGCAGCCATGCACGATTCACTTGCAACACGGCTTGCAACAGGCATTGAACTTCGATACGTGCACTGCTGGATTCAAGGTTCAGCGCAGTTTCAATACGCTGGCTGTCATTTTTCAGCAGCACCTCTACCGTTCGCTCTGACCCTTTGGCCAGCTCGGGACTAAAGCCTGAGGTCGCAGGATGAACGTTCATGCTTCGACAGGCTCAGCACGAACGGAATTCAAGTTATCTGTTAACTCAAAAGGTAACATCTTCCGCCATCGCGGCAAGTTGTTCAGCCTGATGTTCGGCCATCAGTGCGTTGGTCAATTCGCCGATGTCACCGTCCATCATCTGATCCATTTTGTACAAGGTCAGGTTGATGCGATGGTCGGTGATGCGGCCTTGCGGAAAATTGTAAGTGCGGATGCGTTCCGAACGGTCACCGCTGCCCACCAGACTTTTGCGCGTCGCCGCAGTTTTGGCATTCTGCTCGCGCACCTGTGCATCCTTGATGCGCGCCGCCAGCACGCGCATTGCCTGAGCCTTGTTCTGATGCTGCGAACGTCCGTCCTGGCATTCCACCACCACGCCGGTCGGCAAATGCGTGATGCGCACCGCCGAATCGGTCTTGTTGATATGCTGGCCGCCCGCGCCGGAAGCGCGAAAAGTATCAATGCGCAAATCCGC
>JBDTPU010000383.1:0-2488 GCA_039932535.1 Gallionella sp.
GGTATTGCCCAAGCCGGAAGTGGATGTGTATGTTGTGCATCAGGGCGAGCTGGCCAGCCAGTTGGCGAGTCACACGGCAGAACAATTGCGCGATAGTAATTTGCGTGTGCTGCTGCATTGCGGCGGAGGCAGCTTTAAATCGCAAATGAAAAAAGCCGACGCCAGCGGCGCACGGGTGGCGTTGGTCATAGGCGATGACGAAGCGCAAGCCAATGAGGTCAGCGTGAAGTCGCTCAGAGGTGGGAAACAAGATGGGCAGGGTGGCGAACAGGAGCGCGTGAGCGTGCAGAGTCTCATTGCGACAGTCAATAAATTTATCAAGTAGGAGCAGACAACATGGCCGTATTGGATTTGCAGGAACAGGAACAACTCGAAGCTTTCAAGGCGTGGTGGAAGGACAATCGCAACCAGCTGCTGGGTATGTTGGTGATTGTGGCCGTGGTGGCGGGTAGCTGGCGCGGCTGGCAATATTACCAGCGCACCCAGGCTAACCAAGCCGCAAACCTGTATCAGCAATTTGCTGAACAGCTGTCCAGCAGAGATGCCAAGCGCATCAACGATGCCGCTGCTGCGGTGACGGAAAAATACGCTTCCACCGCGTATGCCGCGCGTGCCGCGTTACTGGCGGCGCAAGTGAATGAACAGGGTCTGGGGAATGGACAGGGAAAAGACCTGGCGCGTGCCAGGACGCAATTGCAATGGGTCGTTGACCATGCCGGCGAAGACACATTGAAAGACGTGGCGCGTTTGCGTCTGGCGGCAATATTGTTAGACGATAAAAATTATACCGATGCACTGAAACAACTGGAAGCCAAGCACGCGGATTCATTCGATGGCTTGTATGCTGATCTGCGCGGCGATGTGTTGAGCGCGCAGGGCAAGACCGATGAAGCCAGAAGCTCATACAAACTGGCCTACGAAAAAATCGATGCGCAAAGCATGTATCGCAATCTGATCCAGATGAAACTCGATGCGCTGGGCGTGGCTAAATGAAATTAGCAGGCTCCGGACAGGCATTTTTACTAGCCTTGTTGATGCTCGGCGGCTGCGCTTCCACGGATGAATCCATTCCGGATTGGGCTGGGGTGAAGGGCGATGTAGAGCCTGCAAAACTGGTTGAATTCCCCGCGACCGCCAGATTTGAAGTGCGTTGGCACAACAATCTCGGCGATATGGGCGCGGATTTGATGCAGGCTGCATTGACCAGCGATGCGATTTATAGTGCTTCCGCCAAGGGCGGACTGACACGTCTTGAACGAGCCACCGGCAAGCAGGTGTGGCGTATCCAGACTGGCATTGTCATCAGCGGCGGAGTGGCAAGCGGCGAGGATCTGGTACTCGTCGGGAGCGACAAAGGTGAGGTGCTGGCTTATGGCGAAGACGGCAAATTGAAATGGAAGAGCCTGGTATCCAGCGAAGTATTGAGCATTTCGCCGGTCAGCGACGGCATGGTCATGGTGCGCAGCGGCGATGGGCGCATTGCCGGATTGAATGCGGCGGACGGCAAGCGCGTATGGATGTATGAACGCAGCACACCGGCGCTGGTGGTGCGCAGCCATGCCGGAGTTACGATCAAGCGCGGTGTGGCTTATGCCGGGTTTGCGGGTGGAAACTTAACCGCGCTCAACATCAAGGATGGTGAAGTGCTGTGGGAAGCGCAGGTGTCGCAACCGCGTGGTAACACCGAGCTGGAGCGTATCAGCGATATCACCAGCGATCCGGTCGTGGATGATGAACAAGTCTGTGCGATTGCTTTTCAGGGGCGTATCGCGTGTTTTGACACGGCGCAAGGCAGCCCGATATGGAACCGCGACATCTCCAGCGACAAGGGCATCATGGTGTTGCGCAAATATCTTTACCTTACCGAGCCGGGCGGAGCTGTCATCGCGCTGGACAAGACCACGGGCAGCACGACCTGGAAGAATGGACAGTTATTATCCCGCAGCATCACCGCGCCTTGTGCGCTGGAAGATTTTGTCGTGGTCGGTGACTTTGAAGGTTATCTGCATGGCTTGAATAGCGGTGACGGAAACTTTGTCGCGCGAACCAAGCTGGAGGGCGGCGCAATTGTAGCGGCGCCAATCGAGATGGACGGCGGACTGCTGGTGCAAACGCGTAGCGGTGAGCTGTATTCGTTGTCTATACATTGAAAGTGAAACGTGAAAAGTGAAACGTGAAACGAAGCAACGGTTTTGCGTTTCATTTTTCACATTTCACTTCTTGTAGCCACACACTTTTAAGGTTATCGAAATGTTGCCCACAGTTGTTCTGGTTGGTCGTCCGAATGTCGGCAAATCCACTTTATTCAATCGTCTCACGCGCAGCCGCGACGCACTGGTTGCTGATCAGCCGGGGCTGACCCGCGACCGCCATTACGGGCGCGGCAGAGTGGGAGACAGACCTTATCTGGTGGTGGACACCGGCGGGCTGGAGCCGGTCGCCAAAGACGGCATCATGTTTGAGATGGCCAAGCAGAGCCGCCAGGCGG
>JBDTPU010000384.1:0-4209 GCA_039932535.1 Gallionella sp.
TGCATATGCCGAATGATTGTGTATCGACTCGAAATTCTCCGACTCGACCACATAGGCATCGACGCGCTTGTCTGCATCCAGCACCGCCGCCACATCGCGCACCATATCTTCGACAAACTTCGGATTATCATAAGCGCGTTCGGTGACGAATTTTTCGTCGGGACGTTTCAGTAAACCATACAACTCGCACGAGGCTTGCTCCTCGGCAATGCGCACCACGTCTTCGATCCAGACGAATTCATTGGTGCGCAAAGTGAGCGTGACATGTGAACGCTGGTTATGCGCGCCACGCTCGGAAATTTTCTTCGAACACGGACACAGACTGGTGACCGGCACCAGCACTTTCATCGTGATGTTTGACTTGCCGTTAACAGTTTCGCCGATCAGTGTGACGTCATAATCGAGCAAACTTTGCACACCTGACACCGGCGCGGTCTTATTCACAAAATACGGGAAACTCATTTCAATGTAGCCGGATTGTGCCTCCAGGCGAGTCACCATTTCCCGAAGAATGGTCTCAAAGGATTCGACCGATATCTCACGCTCATGCTGGTTGAGTATCTCGACAAAACGCGACATGTGCGTGCCTTTGAAATTATGCGGCAGATGCACGTACATATTAAAAGTGGCGATGGTGTGTTGCACGCCGACGCTTTTATCTTTGACCTTGACCGGATGGCGTATGCCTTTGATGCCGACGCGATCAATCGCCAAATGGCGCGTGTCAGTTGAGCTTTGCACATCGGCAATAAAATTGGGCACGAGAGTATTCATGGTTATTCCTATCAGTTACGTCGTCAAAAGATTATACCAAACCTGACAAGTGTACTAGGGAACCGCTGAATAAGTGTGAATGCGGTTCGATACATTTGGCCGTACCTCGAAACTTCGCTATGCTTGTTTTCCGTTCGTCCTGAGTGCCCCGCGCAGCGGGGTGTATCGAAGGGTCGAACGGAAAACACTCACCGTGAACGGACTTGTTCAGCGTTTCCCTAGGTCAATTTCTGATCGATGCTGGCCAGCAATCCCGTGGCATCAAGGCCGCAATCCGCCAGCATCTGCCGGTGTTCGCCCTGGCCAATGAAAGTGTCGGGCAAACCCAGTTGCAATAGCGGGATGGCAATGCCATGGAGTTGCAAACATTCCGCCACCGCGCTGCCCGCGCCGCCTTGTATGGTATTTTCTTCTACGGTGACCAGCAACTCATGTTCGCGCGCCAAGCGCAATATCAATTCGGCATCCAGCGGCTTGATGAAGCGCATGTTCGCCACCGTGGCATCAAGTTGCTCAGCGGCTACCAGAGCGGGCGCAAGCATGCTGCCGAATGCCAGGATCGCCACGCGTTTGCCGGTGCGTCGCAACTCGCCCTTGCCGACCGGCAGTGCGTGCATCGCCTTGCTGATTGTCACGCCCGGCCCGGTGCCGCGCGGATAGCGCACAGCCGTCGGCGTGTTCAACCGGAACGCGGTGTACAACATCTGGCGGCATTCGTTCTCGTCGGCGGGCGCCATCACCGTCATGTTCGGAATACAGCGCAAATAACTCAGATCGAAGCTGCCCGCATGCGTTGCACCATCGGCGCCGACCAGCCCGCCGCGATCAATCGCCAGCACCACCGGCAGATTCTGGATCGCAATGTCGTGGATGAGTTGATCATAAGCGCGCTGCAAAAAAGTCGAGTAAATCGCCACCACCGGCTTATATCCATCGCACGCCAAACCGGCGGCAAACGTCAGCGCATGCTGTTCGGCAATGCCGACATCGAAGTAGCGTGTCGGAAAACGCTCGGCAAATTCCGCCAGCCCCGAGCCTTCGCACATTGCAGGAGTGATGCCCACTACCCGTTCATCCTGCGCGGCCATATCGCACAGCCACTGCCCGAATACTTGCGTGTAAGTAGGCTTGGCGATTTCCCCTTGGAGATTATCCGGCGCAGGTTTTGCAACAATCCCTTGCGTGCTGTCGAATTTACTCACGCCGTGATACAGCAGACAATCTTCTTCAGCCAGCGCGTAGCCCTTGCCCTTTTGCGTGACCACATGCAGGAATTGCGGGCCATCCAGCTTGCGGAGATTGCCGAGCGTATCCAGCAACACATCCAGATCATGTCCGTCGATCGGGCCGATATAGTTGAAGCCGAACTCCTCGAACAAGGTGCTTGGCGTCACCATGCCCTTGACGTGTTCTTCGGCGCGCTTGGCGAATTCCAGCACTGGCGGAATCCCCTTCAATACTGCCTCGCTGCCGCGCCGCATCGCCGCATAAAAACGCCCCGACATCAGCCGCGCCAGATAATTGTTCAGCGCGCCGACCGGACGCGAGATCGACATATCGTTGTCATTGAGTACCACCAGCAAGTTCGCATTCATCGCTCCGGCGTTATTCAGCGCCTCGAAAGCCATGCCGCCGCTCATCGCGCCGTCGCCGATGATCGCCACGGCGCGGCGCTCAGAACCTTGCAGCTGCGCTGCTACCGCCATGCCCAGCGCGGCTGAGATGGAGGTGCTGGAATGCCCGGTGCCGAATGTGTCATACGGGCTTTCTTCGCGTTTGGGAAAGCCGGCGATGCCGCCCGCCATGCGCAAATGACTCATCGCCTCGCGCCGCCCGGTGAATATTTTATGGGAATAAGTCTGATGTCCCACATCCCACACCAGCTTGTCTTCCGGCGTATTGAAGATGTAATGCAGCGCGATGGTCAACTCGACTGTGCCGAGATTGGAAGATAAATGGCCGCCGGTTTTGCTGACTGATGCCACCAGGAACTCGCGCAACTCATTCGCTAATTGCGGCAACTGCTTGCGATCCAGCAGGCGAAGGTCGTCGGGAGTGTTGATGGTGTTGAGTAATGAATACATCAGAATTCTCTCGGCAAGGTTAAAGCAGATGGAGTGGAGGTGGGGCTATGCCCGGACAGTATCAAGAGTGTGCATCAAAACTTTCGCAATACGATGAAGTCAGCCAGTTCGCGCAGGCGGTGTGCGGAATCGCCGAATTCTGCCAAGGTTTCCAGTGCCTCGCCATGCAACTCGCGAGCCATGTCCTGCGCGCCATGCACGCCCAGCAGGCTGACGTAAGTTGGCTTGCCATTGTTCGCATCCTTGCCCGCAGTTTTGCCCAGCGTGGCGGTGTCTGCTTCATAGTCCAGCACGTCGTCCACCACCTGAAACGCCAAGCCGATCAGCTTGCCGAAATGATCCAGCTTGGCTAGTTGCGGCGCAGAAACTGATCCGCAATGCGCGCCCAACATGATTGCGGCGCGGATCAACGCGCCGGTTTTGTGGATGTGCATGAATTCCAGTTCGGGGAGCGTCAGCGATTTGCCCACGCTGGCGAGGTCTATCGCCTGCCCGCCCGCCATGCCGCGCGAACCAGTCGCCACCGCCAGCAGTTTGATCATGTCTAGTTGGCGCTGCGCGTCCTCGCTCAAACGATGTTCAGCGAGTAACTGGAACGCCAGTGTTTGCAGGCTGTCGCCGACCAGCAACGCAGTCGCCTCGTCAAATTGCACATGGCAAGTCGGCTTGCCACGGCGCAGCACATCGTCGTCCATGCACGGCATGTCGTCATGCACCAGCGAATAGGCATGGATCAGCTCGACCGCCGCAGCCGCGATATTCACCCGCGCCGCATCGGCTCCGGCCAACTCGCCCGCCGCAAACGCCAGCAACGGCCGCACGCGCTTGCCGCCATCCAGCACAGCGTAGCGCATCGCTTCATGCAATCGCTGCGGGGCGACTTCCGCACGCGGCAACAACTCGCGCAACACGTTCTCGAAACGCACCTGCTGAGTGGCGACCCAGCTCTGAAAATCAGCACGCATCAATTTTTCTCTGGTTCACCGCTGGCGGAAAAATCTTTCAGCATGCCATCCTCCAGCACGCTCACCTGTTGCTGAGCATCTTCGAGGCGAGCGCGGCAGAAAGACAACAGCTCCGCGCCGCGTTTATAGGCCGCCAGCGAATCTTCCAGCGATAACTTGCCCGCTTCCATGTCAGCGACGATTTTCTCGAGCTCGGTCATTGCCGACTCGAAACCTTGTGTTTTCTGGGATTTCGCTTGGGTTTTATGAGAGGTTCCGGGCATCTGTATATCCGCTGGCAAAGAAGCGCATTCTACCCAAAGGCCCAGCCGGAAACAATTTGTATAAGGGCACCTCTAAAAATTCAGAGTTCGCCCAAATGCAAGGCGCGAAAAAAATTTCGCCGC
>JBDTPU010000385.1:0-4790 GCA_039932535.1 Gallionella sp.
CGGGTTTAATATCCCGAACAGACTGCTCTAACCTCATAAAGTTCGATACATACCCGGATTATGAAGCTAGCTATGCGATTTTTTTGCACCCCTGCATACGCAAGCCAGGTCAGCCTAGTTAACCAACGCCGCTGTTTCCTGCAACAATTCGCGTGCCTTGGTCGCTACATCATGCTCGGGATTAACCGCCAACAGTTGTTGCCAGACAGCGCGAGCTTCGCTGACATTGTCTTTGGCGCGATGCAACAACAAGCCGAGATTCACATAGGCATGGCCGAAGCTGGGATCACGGGAAATTGCCTCGCGAAACGCCTGTTCAGCCAGGCTGATATCATCATTGCGCCAATACATCGTGCCCAGATCGGTACGCACACCCGACAAATCCGGATTGATATCAAGCGCACGCTGGTAATAGAGTATGGCTTGCCCTGCATCTCCAGTATCATAAAAAATATTGCCCAGAGATATTGCTGCGTCAATATCGTTACTATCTTTATTGAGACGCGCTTTGAGTTGAGCGACCGTGTTCTTGTCATCCATAAATCATTCTCCAAAAATTAAAAATTGCCACCTTGGTAAGGTGCCAGAAATTTTAAATGCCATAAATCGAATACAGTATACCAAAGTGGCTCACTTCTTTTTACGCCCAGGTTTTTACGCCCATGCGCCCCCAATCACTGCCACGCACACCGTCAGCAACCCCAGCGTCAGATTGACGGCAATCAGTTTGCGTAATTTTCCCAGTATATCTCCCGCTTCTTTCCAGCGTTGTTTAGCCACATTCAAGCTGAACGGCACATAACAGGCGAAGTACACATAACCGTAGATCACCATCATCATCAATCCCATCGCCAGCATGATACGGATGTGATGCGCCACGTGGGCGATGCCGCCATCCAAGTAAATCATATACAAGCCGCTGACCATGAGTATTGCAACCGCTCCCCACACCCAGACGAAGAAACGGCGGAACACCGCATCCCACAGGCGCAGACGCTGTGGCGGTTCAAGTATTTCCACCGCAGCAGGACGCAGCACGACGTAAGCGAAGAACATGCCGCCCACCCAGATCAGCGCGGCAAGCAGATGGACGAGTTTAAATAGAGTCATGGTTTTTTATTTGCATTGAGCCTAACTATACTCCGGCAGGCAAGAGCGGAAATAACAGCTCACGCACCGGCCGGAAACTTTTGCGATGCACGATTGATGCCCCGTGCTCGCGCAATGCGGTAAGGTGGGCGGCGGTAGGATAACCTTTATGATCGGCAAAGCCGTAATGCGGATATTGTTCGTGCAATTCAAGCATCAGCGCATCCCGCGCGGTCTTCGCCAGGATGGACGCGGCGGAAATCGCGGCAACCTTGCTGTCGCCCTTCACGATCGCCTGACTGGGGATGCCAGTTCGCGGGCAATACAGGCCGTCCACCAGCACTTGCTGCGGCTTGATATGCAGTGCCAGCACGGCGCGGCGCATCGCCAGCAGCGAGGCTTGCAAGATGTTGATCTGGTCAATTTCGACTACATCCGCATAGGCCACCGCCCAAGCCAGTGCGCGTTCACGAATGATGATTGCCAATCGGTCGCGTTGCGGTTCGGAAAGTTTTTTGGAGTCGGCCAGGCCTGCGATCGGATAGTCCGGGTCGAGTATCACCGCTGCCGCGCTGACCGGGCCGGCCAGCGGACCTCGCCCCGCTTCATCCACACCGCAAACGAGAATGGCATCATCAAGCATGTGGCAGGTAAGGCAGAATGGCGGCGGCAGCTTTTTGCGCGGTGTTCTGGCGCAAGGTTTGATGCAACGCAATAAATATTTCCTCGATCTGCGTCACGGCTTCGGGATTATTGATCAGATTGAGCAGCGCTTGAGTGAGATTTTCCGGTGTAGCGTCTTCCTGCAACAATTCCGGCACGACGAAGCGTTCGCACAAAATATTGGGCAGACCATAATATGGCTGATAACTTTTACGCTTCATCAGCCACCAAGACAGCTTGGGCATGCGATAGGTAATTACCATCGGACGCTTGAGCAGAGCAGCTTCCAGCGTGGCGGTCCCGGATGCGACCAGCACGCCATCGGCGGCAGTCATCGCATCCTGCGCATGGCCGAACAACAGGGTGATCGGCAATTCCTGCGCACCGCAATCGTAAAGCGCCTGCTCGAAAATTCCGCGCGTTTCACGACTGACCAGCGGCACCAGAAAGCGCGAGTCCGGCAATTGTTGCAAGATCAATTGGGCGGTTTTGATATAGGTGTGCGCAAGGTATTTGACTTCGCTCTGGCGGCTGCCGGGAAGAAATGCGAACACTTTTGCATGCTGCGGAATACGCATGGTCTCGCGCATCTCGGCACGCATGGGTTGCTCCGGCAACAGGTCCGCAAGAGGGTGCCCGACATAATCCACCGGCACCCCGGCTTGCCGGTAAAGCTCGGGCTCATGCGGAAACAGCGCCAATACGTGCGTAACTGCGCGTTTGATTTTATGAATACGCTCACCGCGCCACGCCCATATCGCCGGACTCACATAATGGATGGTGGGGATGCCTCGCTGCTTGAGCGCGAGCTCCAGACCGAGATTGAAATCCGGCGCGTCTATCGCAATAAATATATCCGGAGGATTGATCCGGAAATAGGCGCGCAGCTTGCGGCGAATACCAAGGATTTCGAAATAGTGGCGCAGCACTTCGACATAGCCGCGCACCGCCAATTTTTCCATCGGGAATAATATTTCCATGCCGGCGGATTGCATTTTGGGGCCGCCGATGCCGACGAACTGCAACTCAGGACGAACTTCTTTCAGCGCGGCCATCAAATGGCTGCCGAGCAGATCGCCTGATGCTTCGCCCGCGACGATGCCTATCACCACTTTTTTTGTCATAACCGGAATTAACGAATAATGCCGCGCGAGGTGGCGGCGAGGAAATCTGCCAATGGCCGCAACTCGGCATGCTCAGCCAGCTGCAACTGAATCGCGGCTTTGGCATCCTCCAGGCTGAGGCCGGATTTATACAGCGTTTTGTAAGCGCGTTTAATCGCCATGATTGCCGCGCTGGAAAAACCGCGCCGCTTTAATCCCTCCGAATTAATGCCATAGGGCGCACAAGGGTTGCCAGACGCCATCACGTAGGGCGGCACATCCTGCAATAAAACCGTGCTCACCCCGGTCATGACATGAGTACCCACTTTAACGAATTGATGCACCCCGGTGAAGCCGCCCAATATTGCGTGATCGCCGATCTCCACATGTCCGGCTAATTGCGTGCAATTGGCAAGGATGGTGTGATTGCCAACCTGGCAATCGTGCGCCACATGCACATAAGCCATGATCCAGTTGTGGTTGCCCATGCGTGTCACACCGACATCCTGCGCAGTACCAATATTGAAAGTGCAGGATTCGCGTATGGTGTTGTAGTCGCCAATTTCCAAGCGTGTCGGTTCGTTCGCATATTTTTTATCCTGCGGAATTTCGCCCAGCGAACAGAATTGAAAAATCCGGTTATGCTGGCCGATACGTGTACGTCCGTTGATCACCACATGCGGCCCGATCACCGTGCCTGCGCCGATCTCGACATGCTCGCCAATAATGGAATAAGCGCCCACCTCGACATCTGCGGCGAGTTTCGCGCCGGGATGAATAATGGCGCTTGGGTGAATAATGGCAGGAGGGTGCATTACGGAACCGATTTTACGGTGCACATCAGTTCCGCTTCAGCAGCCAGTTGGCCATCCACTTCGGCAGTCGCACGGAATTTGAATACACCGCGCATACTACGGATGACCGCCGCCTTGATGATCAATTGATCGCCCGGACCGACCGGCCGCCGAAAACGTGCATTGTCTATCCCGGCAAAATAATACACCGACTTTCCGTCCGGTTTTGCACCCATGGACTTGAACGACAACAGCGCCGCAGCCTGCGCCATCGCTTCGATGATGAGCACGCCCGGCATCACCGGATGGTGCGGATAATGCCCCGGGAAAAACGGTTCATTGATGGTCACATTTTTCAGCGCCACGATGCTCTTGTCGGGTTCCATCGACAGCACCCGGTCTATCAACAAAAATGGGTAGCGGTGCGGCAGGAGTTCGATAATTTCGTTAATGTCCATCGGGTGCCCGGACAAATGTTTTTCGTCTTTCGTACTCATCAGTCTTCCCTTTACGATGCGCGTGTTAATGTTTCAACTTTCTGTTCCAGTATTTTGATGCGCTGCACCAGATCGTCCAGATGACGCAAATGCACGGTGTTCTTGCGCCACTCTCCGATCTTGCTAAACGGAAAAATGGCGGCGTAAGAACCGGCTTCCCGGATAGACTTCCCGATCAAGGTAAACGCCGCGATTTCCACGTGATCCGCGATTTGCAAATGCCCCAGTATCCCTGCGCTGCCGCCAATCCGGCAATATTTCCCGATGGTGGTACTGCCCGCAATGCCGACACAGCCGGCGATTGCAGTGTGGGCGCCAATGCGCACGTTATGCGCGATCTGGATCTGGTTATCGAGCTTGACGCCGTCTTCGATCACCGTGTCATCCAGTGCACCGCGATCAATGGTGGTGTTGGCGCCGATCTCGACATCATTGCCGATCATTACACAACCGATTTGCGGAATCTTGAGCCAGCGCCCTTCATCCATCGCGATGCCAAAACCATCCGAGCCGATCACCGCACCGGAATGCGCAATCAGATTATTGCCTATCCGGCACTCTGAATAAATCACCACGCGCGGATACAGCCGCGCATGGCTGCCGATGACTGTATTAGCGCCAATATAGCAGCCCGCGCCGATCAC
>JBDTPU010000386.1:0-2853 GCA_039932535.1 Gallionella sp.
TGTTGCTGGTGCTGGCGTTGATGAGTTTTTTCTGGAGCGCCTCGATGCCGCTGGTCGAAGCGACCACGCTCACTTATCTCGGCAAACACACAGCGCATTACGGGCGCATCCGCTCGTGGGGTTCGATCGGCTTCATCACCTCAGTGGTCGGGTTGGGTTATGCGTTCGACTACATCGCTATTTCCTGGCTGCTGTGGGCGGGGCTGGTATGTGAGATGGGCATCCTGATTTTTGCCCGACAGATTCCGCCCACCGAAGTACTGGCGCATCACACCGACCATCAGCCGGTCAGGCAAATCGTGTTGCAACCGCGCGTGATTGCATTGTTCAGCGCATGTTTTCTGATGTCCGTCGCACACGGGCCTTATTACACTTTCTACTCGATTTATCTGGTCGAACACGGCTACGCGAAAAGCGCGGTGGGCGGCTTGTGGGCGCTCGGCGTGATCTGCGAAATCGGCGTGTTTTTTTTAATGCCGTGGCTGGTGCGCCGTTTTGGTTTCACGCGCATCCTGCTGATCAGTTTCAGCGCGGCGATTCTGCGCTTTATATTGATCGGCTGGGGCGTGGATTATTTAACGCTGTTGCTTATCGCGCAGGTGCTGCACGCGGCGACGTTCGGCGCCTATCACGCTGCTTCGGTGGGATTGGTGCATGAGTTTTTTCAGGGGCGGCACCAGTCCAAAGGTCAAGCCTTGTTTGGCAGTCTTACCTACGGCGCGGGCGGCATGCTGGGTGGCCTGGCGAGCGGCCCGATCTGGCAACACTACGGCGCAAGCGTACTGTACTCATGCAGCGCGGCAGTAGCATTACTGGGATTATTGCTGATATTGTGGAAGCAGGGTATGGCAAGCACGCTGCATGCCTGAAGCTAACATCTCAATTCATTGCCCGAAAAAGGGGAGCGGCTATATTCAGGCGCACTTCTTCTAACTTGCCGCTCGTCCCCAAATAATATTCTCGCCAGCTTTAGCCGATCAACGACCCCCAGTTTACGATAGGCTTCTGTCAGGTGAGCTTTCACCGTACGTTCGGTAATTTTCAGAGATTGGGCAATCTGTTTGTTGCTCCCGCCGTTACTTACCCGCACCGCAATTTCATATTCGCGCTGGGTCAGGCCGGCGAGTAGACCGAGGCAGGCCAGGTCATTTTTATTTTTTTTGTTTGTGGTCTCTACCATTTGCTCCAGCAACCGGTAGGTAAGGGTTCGCCGAATCCACAATTCACCTTGCTGAACGGCAACGACAACTGCCTTCAGGGATTCCGGCTCAATATCGTTTCGGCAATAGCCCCGCACACCGGCTCTGAAAAATGCCCACTCATCCTCATCAGGAAGAGGACCGCTCAACATAATGATTTTTGTATCCGGACTCAGTTTTCTCAAGCTGGAAATCTTACGCGCACCGTCCAACTCAGGCAGGTCATGGTCAAGCAGCAGAATCTCCGGTTTGACCCGCTCCAGTTCAGCCCTGAGCAAAGTCAAATTATTTATGTGGAATAGTTGGGCGTAGCCGTTCAACCCTTGCTTCCAGCGATCAAGTTTATGGCTGCTCAAGCTGGCAAGAATAAAATTCTTTACCTGATTAACTTTATCGGCATCAATGTGCAGCGGGTATGAACTCAGTATCGACATGGAGGCTCCATTGTTATTGCTGTAGTGTTGTTTGCGGTTTACGCCAGCTTGCAATCAGCATAAGGATACATGGCGCACAACACCAAAAAATCCTGAAAAAATTCTGTAAGATTCCCTGTGTTTTAAAAATAACACTTAGCGCAGGGTGACTCTGTGCGGTAACGCCCATATTTTGCAAAATAAATTAACAGTTAGAGTGAAACCGGGATGCTATGCGGACTGCGTGGACGGCAAAAAACTACCGCAGAGGGGAGTTAAATTTGGCTCGATGATCCATTGCCATAAAGAATAATACTGTTACTCCATGATTGCTACTGTAGTGGCGCCACTTCCTGCGGGGCAGGAGATGGTGGCAGTTCCTGCTGGGTATTTTCCTGAGGTGATACTCCCGTTTTGTTGACCAATGGGCCACCTACCATCCGGCCATCCTGTAACGGCGGCAATTGCGGCGCATCCATATTCGGCAACACGATAGTCCGTTCCGGTTGCCCGGCGATTTCCGCATTACGGATGTAGTCGTAACGATCGCCTGCCAGACTCACGCTCTGCTCGTTGTTGCGTATGATGATGGGTCGCAGAAACACCATCAAGTTGGTTTTGACGTGACTGCGTTTCTTGTACCGGAATAAACCACCGATGATAGGAATGTCACCCAGGCCGGGCACTTTCTCGACGCCGTCCTGCATATTGTCATCAATCAAGCCGCCCAGCACGATGATCTGTCCATCGTTCACCAGCACGTTGGTTTCGAGTGATCTCTTGCTGGTAATGAGTCCGGCAGAATTGGTGGAATCCTGTATGGAGGAGGTCTCCTGATAAATCGCCATCTTGACCGTGCCGCCTTGTGAAATCTGCGGTTTCACGCGCAACGTCAAACCGATATCTTTGCGCTCGACGGTCTGGAACGGATTTACACCCGCACTCCCGCCAGATGAGGCCGCCGTGGTGTATTGCCCGGTGATGAAAGGCACGTTCTGGCCGACAATAATTTTTGCTTCTTCATTGTCGAGTGTAATCAAATTAGGCATCGACAGGATATTTGCGCTGGTGTCGGATTCCAGCGCATGAGCCAATGCGCCCAAGCCGAGCTGACCCGCCACCTGACGGAAAATGCCGAGGGATAAGCCGTTGCCTGGCGGCAGGGCGGTATTGCGAGTTGAAGCGGCAGCCTGGTTAATCAAATTATCACCACCGGTGCTAAATCCGGTCAAAGCCCCGAC
>JBDTPU010000387.1:0-4635 GCA_039932535.1 Gallionella sp.
CCGACGCAAGTCGGCTTTTTATTACCTACTCTTTTTCATTATCCCTTCAGATAATTTCGCGCCAGGCAAAACCATCGTGCTGCGTGGCTACGCCTATCCAGCTCTCTTCACACTGCGCTGCGGCACTCAATGCACGGACAGCGAGTTGCGGCGTATTATTCTTGCGGCTCAGATGCGCGGCAATCAAGTGTTGCAACCGGCTTTTATCCAGCCGGGCTAAAATGTCGGCGGATTCCTGATTGTTCAGGTGTCCGAAACGTCCACCCACACGCCGCTTCAGGCTGGATGAGTAATCACCGTTCATCAGCATGTCAATATCGTGATTGCATTCCAGCACCAGTGCGTCGCAACCGCTCAGCGTCTGTTCGATATGCGCCGTACTGCATCCCGCATCGGTCAATACACCCAGCCTGCGTGCACCATCGTTGAAAACGAATTGCACCGGTTCGGCGGCATCGTGCGGAACGGAATAGGGAATGATCTCGATGTCGCCGATTACGAACGCCAGATGGGGATCGATTTCACGGATATCGGCAATGTTGGCAAAAGCTTTGGTTTGACTGCGCAAGGTGCCGTTGGTGAGCCAGACCGGCAGATTGTATTTGCGTGCCAGCCGCGCCACGCCGCCGATGTGATCGCCGTGCTCATGGGTGACGACGATGCCGTCCAATTGTTCGGGAGCTACGCCCGCCCGCGCAAGACGCGAGACGGTATCCTGCAAGCCGAAGCCACAGTCCATCAGCACATGTGTCGCGCCGACCGCAACCAGCAGCGCGTTACCTTCGCTGCCGCTGCCTAAAGACGAGAAACGCATGGACATCAGTGGCTATTGCTGCTGGTTGATATTCTTGTAAATCGCCTCAAGCATCTGTTTGCTTACCTTGTTGCTTGCACCGTCCTGATCGACGATGGACACTTCGCAAGAGGTTCCGCCATCCTTGACGTTCACGCGATAGTGCCGGGAAGTATCCTCGTTGCTCTTCCAGAATTTCAGCTTATCCAGCCAACTGCTTTCGAGCTTAACCGGGCGCAAGTAGTAGGTACCTTTTTCGCGATCCTTGTCTTCCAGCGCCAGGCCTGCGCTTTCGATCGCTAATCCTACTTTGCGCCAGGATCTGTCGAACGCATCATTCACCACGATGACGGTGCCGCCACCGGAAACTTCGCGCAAGCTGGCCAGCCCCGCTGGCTCGGTCGCGGGTAGGGGAGTTGTTACAGCGGCGGCTGCTACCGCGCTGGTTGCTGCCACTGCGCTGGCCGCCTGGGTTTCATGGACACCAAAACGCACCATCAGATGTTGCAGCATGATCGCCTCCAGTTCCGGATCATTAGCGCGAGCGACCCATTGCGAGGTGCCCTTGGCCGCGGAAAATTCTTCCTTGACGCCGCGCTGGGTGATGTACACCTCGGTGCTCATACCGTCCGCACCGCGTTCCAGACGCGTGCGATATTGATCCCGTTCACCGGCTGCATGGGCGCTGCTGAATTCCTGATTAAATCCGTTATGAGAATCGTCTCGCGGACTCATCGCGCGATTTTCTACCCAGGCAGTTTCCATTACACCTGCCGCCAGGTCTTCGCTGATGATAGGCAATCCGTTTTCCTGCCAGAATGCCTTGACCTCAGGCCAAATATTTTCTGCACGCTCATTAATCACTAACCAACGCTGAGTAGGGTTACGTTCCATACGGACACCCGACACTGCTGGCAATACTGTATTGGCGGTGCGACCCTGCATCCCGCCCTTGCTGTAATCGGAATAAGTCGCAATCCCTTCGGCTGGGACAGACTTTTCACTTCCAGCCTGCGGCACCTTGTAGCGCTCATCGGTGCCCGGTGTGGTCAGATCTGGCGGCACTTCCAGCGAGGGCACCTGTAGCGCAGCGGCGCCGTAATCAATGCGCTTGCCGTCGGACGCGAGCGTGCCGCAACTTGACAAAGAAACCAGCACCGCGCTGTAGATTCCGATCTGCAAAACTTTCATTGTGTTTCTCCGGCTATACGACATAAATTAATTCGAGTGAACCCTAAAGTACGTCAGCCTGACGCATCGCCGCTTCGACCACCGCGTGTGCGGATGGCGACAACGGGGTGAGCGGCAGGCGCAATATGTTTTTCATTTTGCCCATGCGCGCCACTGCCCACTTCACCGGAATCGGGTTGGCTTCGACAAACAGATCGCGATGCAAGCCGAGCAAGCGGAAATTGATTTCGCGCGCCTTGGCAACTTCACCATTCAGCGCAGCGGCACACATCTCATGCATCAGCCGCGGCGCCACATTTGCCGTTACAGAAATCGAACCATGCGCGCCGAGCAACATCAACGCCAGCGAGCTGGCATCATCGCCGCTATATACCGCAAAATTTCCATGCGCGCGCTTCAACAAAGCCGCGCGCTGTAACAGATCACTGCCGCGCTCGATGTCGCCGGTCGCATCCTTGATGCCGACGATGTTGGATATTTGCGCCAGCCGCAACGCCGTATCGTTGCTCATATCGGCCACAGTGCGTCCCGGCACGTTGTATAAAATGTGCGGCATCTCCACTGCCTCGGCGATGGCCTTGAAATGCAGATACAAACCTTCCTGAGTCGGCTTGTTGTAATAGGGAACCACCGACAGCGAAGCGTCCGCGCCCGCTTTTTTCGAAAAAGCGGCCAGCTCGATCGCTTCGGTAGTGGAATTCGCACCGGTTCCGGCGATGATGGGGATGCGCCGGGCGGCATGTTTCACTGCCTCGGCAATCAGTAATTCATGGTCATCTACATTGACTGTAGGCGATTCACCGGTCGTGCCGACCACTACAATGCCATCACTACCCTGCTCGATGTGAAAATCAATCAACGCACGAAACGCAGCCAAATCGAGGCTGCCGTCCTCGTGCATCGGGGTGACGATTGCAACAATACTGCCCTGGATCATTTCTTTGGGTTTGCCAGAAAAATAAAGACGGCATTCTACCGTAATAAGACTGCACCCCAAAGAGTGAGATTGTGTTCAATCCGCCAGGAGCTGAACTGCATCATTTAAACTCGCCATCGTTAATTTCATCGGAGCGATGAACTCCATGTGGTTCTGTTACCTCCGTTCGTGCCCAGCCTTTAGCAAAGCGGATGCGTAATTCCTGACCCACCGCTAACTGCCCTCCATCCGACACCACGCTGCCGTTTGCGTTTTGCACGAGGCTGTAGCCGCGCGCTAAAACTTTTTTCGGGTCGAGCAAAATCAAGTGCTGGGCCGCATTGTCCACGCCCCTTAATCGCTGTTCCTGCCGTGCACGCATCGCCTTGCTCAAACGATCCGCAAGATTGGTTTGCCGATCTCGCAGGCGGGCGAAGTCGCTGCTGACCGCGCGCAGCCGTTGCATCAGTGATTGGCATTGCCAGAAGTGTTGTTGCTGGCGATAGACAAAGGCGCGCTGCATGCGCTGTTGCAATTGGTCTAAATGTTGGGCATGACGTTGCAATTGTTGCGCGGGGTGTGGCAGACGGCGTTGTAAATAGTCCATCATTTGCATGGCGCTTTGCAAACGGTTGCGCTGCGCGCGTTGCAGATGCTGCGCCTGGTTACGCAAACTTCTGAGCAATGCATGGCGATCCGGGACGACGCGTTGCGCCGCGGCGGTGGGGGTTGGAGCACGTTCGTCGGCGACGAAATCTGCGATAGTGAAATCGGTCTCGTGCCCGATTCCGCTGACGATGGGAATTTCACTGGCAGCGATGGCGCGCGCCACGATTTCTTCATTGAATGCCCACAGGTCTTCGAGACTGCCGCCGCCGCGACACAGGATCAATACATCGCATTCGGCACGGTTGTTGGCAAGCTGAATGGCCAGTGCAATTTTTTCCGCGCTGCCGATGCCTTGTACCGGGGTGGGATACAGTAACACCGGTATGCGGGGCAGCCGCAACTTCAGGGTAGTAAGCACATCGCGCAATGCGGCGGCTTGCGGCGAGGTAATAATACCAATGCGGGCAGGGAAGGTGGGCAAGGGACGTTTGCGCGCGGCTGCGAACAAGCCCTGACTTTCCAGCAATTGTTTGAGTTGAGTATATCGTTCATACAGTATGCCCAATCCTGCCGGGCGCATCTGCTCGACGGTCAGTTGAAAATCACCGCGCTGCTCATATAAAGTAGCGAGCGCTAATACTTCGACCTGCTGGCCATTGCTGAGCGGTTCGTTTAATAATTGATTCTTATGCCTGAACATCACGCAACGAATTTGTGCCTGATCATCCTTCAGCGAAAAATAAAAATGCCCGGAAGCAGCCTTCACCAAATTTGAGATTTCTCCGCGCACCCATAGCAAAGGGATATTACTTTCGAGCAACTGTTTGATTGCAAAGTTGAGTTCATGAACTCGAAAAACGCGCGCTTTTTGTTCAGAAAAAAGATCAAAAGACATATTGACAATCCAAAATAATCCACATTCCAAGGAAATTTGCCGCTCTCCATTGACTCTCTGCCAGCAAAACCATAAACTTACGGTAACGCATTGTTTTTATTTAAGATTATCAAGTTTCAAAAAATAGGCAAAGTAACATAATCCGTTATGCCACGCCAAGTTTAAGGGCTATGCGCGAGAGTCATCCACAAAGTTACCCACAGGTTTTGTGAGTAAACAGAAATACTCTTT
>JBDTPU010000388.1:0-3740 GCA_039932535.1 Gallionella sp.
CGTTTTTTGCAGTACAACCAAGTGTGTTGCTAATTGCAAAGAACGTTGTGCATCCCCGTCGGTAAATATATCCTTGTATAAGTCCGTGCCGGTTAGCACGACGATGAGTGGCTGCGATGGAAATACAGCGGAGAAGGCCGCAATGGATTCCGCCGAGCGTCGTGCATGCAGTGCGATCATGGCATCACAGCATGTGCCGTCCCATTGCACTGCCAGCGTTACCCTGTAGTTTTTGCGCAAAAAACGCGACCAGCGCCAGGCAGTTTGCCAATTACCATTATTGGCATTTGCCAATGCAGGACTGATAATGACGACAAGCGGTTTTGCCATATCAAGATTTTTATCCGTGATAAATTACTAAGGAAACATTAATTCTACTATTGCACCTTAAATTATATTGCCAATGCTATCTTCATTCCGAAACGCTGCTCCCGATCAACTGGCTGTTGCCATGCGGGACGCACGCGATTATACGCTTGCGCTATTCGATCGATTTTTGTCAGCGGGCATGGACGATCCGGCACAGGTGCCTTATCTTCCCATAATCAATCCGCCGTTGTGGGAATTGGGACACATTGCATGGTTTGCCGAGTGGTTTGTATTACGTGAGGCGCGCTCCAGCCACCCTGCGGCGGCGCAACATCCGTGCTTGTTGGACGCAGGGGATCGCTGGTTCGACTCAGGCAATGTGGCGCATGCCACACGTTGGGCGCTGGACCTGCCGGATACGGCTGTGCTTCTGAATTATGCCAACGAAGTTTTCAATCGTATAACCGATAAGCTTGCTCACCTCCCCAATGATGCACGCGCGCTGTATCCGTATCGCCTGGTATTGGCGCATGAAGATATGCACGGCGAAGCATTTGCCTACACCTTGCAAACATTGGGTTTGGACTTACCACCGAAACTTGCGGGGCGGATCTTGTCGCCACCGCCGCAGACCTGGTCATCTGAAACCCAGGCCGATCTGCGCATGGATGGCGGAACAATCCAGCTGGGCAGTCAGGCCGCTGATGAATTTGTTTTTGACAATGAAAAATGGGCGCACCCCATCACGCTCCCTGCATTTACCATCAGCGCAACTTTGGTATCCAACGCAATGTATAAAAATTTTATGATGGATGGCGGCTATCAAAAAAAACAATTCTGGAGTGATGCAGGAAGTGCCTGGCTTGCCGCGAACCAGCGCTCAGCCCCCAGGTACTGGCAGGGTAAAGGCACGTTGTGCCAGCGATTCGGAACACTCATGGAATTGCCTGATAACGAAGCTGTGCGCCATCTGAGTTGGCACGAAGCCATGGCATATTGCCGATGGGCTGGGCGACGCCTGCCGACCGAGGCCGAGTGGGAATGTGCTGCCTTATCCGGGCATCCTCATTTTCGCTGGGGCGATTTGTGGGAATGGACCGGATCACCGTTCGCACCTTATCCGGGATTTGCAGCGGATGCATATCTCGAATATTCAGCCCCGTGGTTTCATACACACCAGGTATTACGCGGTGCATCGTTTGCCACCCGACAGCGCATGCGCTCACCGCGCTACCGCAATTTTTTCACGCCCGAGCGCGATGATATTTTTGTCGGGTTCCGCACGTGTGCCAACTGAGTTTTCGAGAAGTTACAGTAGCAAAGTCTGTTCAAACCGCACGCGCGTGACACACCATAAACCAGTTTTTCCTGTCCCTCCAGTTTTGGGTCACTGCCCATCCGGATTGAGACAGAAGTTGCACAAAGTTTTCGACCGTGTACTTGTAGCTGTTTTCAGTATGAATACGCTCACCCGCACCAAAGCGGCGTTCCCCACCCTGCCATTTGACGGTCAGCGCATGTCGGGCTTCGAGATACATTTCTATCCGGCTCAGGTCAGGATTAAAAAAGCTGCAATGCCGCCATTCGGCAATGTTGAAATTCGCGCTGAGTATTTTATTCAGGTGTAGCAGCAAATTCAGGTTGAAAGATGCGGTAACGTTCAACGCGTCGTTATAGGCGGCATTCAAAATTGCCGCATCTTTGATTAAATCCACACCTATCAGCAATCCGCCATCAGCCGCACAGGCGGCGCGTAAACGCCGGAAGAAAGCCAGCGCATCATCTGGATTAAAATTGCCGATGGAAGAGCCCGGATAAAAAAACAAACGCCTACTGCGCTGCACCACATCGGGTAATTGCAAGTTGCTGGAAAAATCCATACCCAGGGCAGTCATTTGTATGTTCGGGAAGCGTGTTTGCAGTTGGCTGACGGCGTCGCGCAAGAAATCTACGGATATATCCACCGGAACATAGTGTGCCGGTTGCAGGGCGGAAAACAAGCGTGCAGCTTTGGCACAATTCCCCGCGCCCAGATCAATCAGCGTACTTCCGGTTCCGGCTGCTTCAGCAATCTCGGTCAGGTAAGTATCAAAAATGGATGCTTCAGTGCGTGACAAATAATATTCAGGCAACTCGCAAATTGCGGCAAACAATTGTGAGCCCAGCGCATCGTAAAAATATTTTGGCGAAGCATAGGGCGACGCAGCCAGCAAGCCTGCGCTTAATTCTGCCTGGAGCTGAGAACTACTCTCTTGGTAAAGCTGAATGAATGTTGAACGGGTTTCCGCCACGGTTAATTGACCTGATGATTTTTTACTTGGGCATTTTAAATCTAAACATGCACAATAGCTTGCCTTTAACCCGCGCTAAAAGTCCGATAAGCAAAAATATTGAGGAAGCATGAAACAAGCACCAGACTGGAACATGGCAGCGCTGTTGAACTCGCCGCTGTTTGCCCCGTTGCAAACAATACTCGCCGACCTGGATGCCGGTGATTTTCCCACGCTGCAAAATTACAATGCGCTGCTTGCGGCAAGTTACCCACCCATCACCGTGCAGAGCGGAATGTCGTTGCGTTTCGTGTCCCAGGAATGCGGCAAACTTTCTTTTGAAGCGCAATACGAGCCGCGCTGTTATCTCAGCGGTGAGGTGCAGATGCGCGCACATAACTGGCATGATCTGTTCAACGCGCTGGTGTGGCTGACCTTCCCGAAGACCAAGGCCATGCTCAACGCGCGCCATTATCACGCGCTGCTGAATGAAAGGGCGTCAGGAAATCCAGCACGCGGCGCAGCGCGCGACGCGAATACCTTGTTCGATGAATCCGGCGTGATCGTGGTCTATGCGGATAACGATTCCGGTGCAGAATTGGCGGGGCTGGTGAGCGGCTTTCGCTGGAAGGAATTATTCTGGCAGCGGCGCGAACAGGTGAGGGCGCAGATGGGTTTCTATCTGTTCGGCCACGGTCTTTATGAGAAAGCACTGCAACCCTATGTGGGCATGACCGGGCAGGGACTGCTGCTGGCAGTGGAACAGGAATATTTTTCGTGGTCACAGAAACAACAATTGACGCATCTGGATAATTTGCTGGCGGACTATCTGGCTGCACCGGAACATTGCCGCAATACCCGTGATCTTTCTCCCGTGCCATTGCTCGGCGTGCCGGGATGGACGACGGATAATTGTAGCGAGACGTATTACGATAACACCGCGTATTTTCGTCCCAGTCGGCGAAGGCCATCTGAATTTGACGGACGGACTGTCCCCGATTAGTTATGATGTATAAGGGATGGAATGAACTGTGCTCGCAACAGCCATCCGAAAAATTATTATCTAAGTATAATCAGATCACCACGCCCCTTTTTCGGGTCCGCATCAGGTTTGCTCATCAATACAGTAATCGCACCTCGCATCGCTGCCCCCATTGCATG